>JAOZKO010000043.1 GCA_029935325.1 Bacteroidales bacterium | reverse complement strand
CGTCTTGCTCTATAGATACTTGTTTTGCCATTCTATCTTATATTAATATTCTGCTTCAAAACTTCATCAATATACTCATACGTTGACAAAAATTCTGGTTTATTTGCTTTTACAACTACAGTATGCTCAAAATGAGCTGAAGCTTGATTATCTCTAGTACGGATGGTCCAACCATCTTTATCTTGTACTACTTCTTTTACGCCCATATTTATCATAGGCTCAATACAGATTACCAAGTTTTCAGGTAACTTCTTACCAACTCCCTTTCTTCCATAGTTAAACACTTCTGGCTTCTCGTGTAAATTTCTACCAATTCCATGCCCAACAAGATCTCTAACTACTGAATAACCACGTTCTTCAACATAATTTTGTATTGCAGCACCTATATCACCAATGCGTTTTCCTAATATAGCTTGTGCAGCTCCAAGATATAATGACTCTTTAGTTGCTTCTTGAAGCTTAATGATTTTATCATCACATTCGCCAATAGCAAATGAGTAGGCATAATCGCCATAAAAACCATTTAAAAAAGTGCCACAATCAACTGAAACTAAATCACCGTCCTTTAATTCACGATTACCAGGAATTCCGTGTACTACTTCTTCTCCAATGGAGATACACAAAGTAGCAGGAAAACCACCATAGCCCTTAAAGCCAGGTTTTGCTCCGCTATCAAGGATGAAAGTCTCTGCCAATTTATCAATATCGCTAGTTTTTACACCAGGTTTCATGATTTTGGCGACTTCAGCCAATGTTTTGCCAACAAGTAATGAACTTTGTCTTAATAATTCTATTTCTTCTAATGTTTTAACAATCATAATACAGAGTTAAAACTACATACCGCCGCCCATTCCACTAGAACTAAAGTTATTAGAGGAACGACCTTTTATTCTGCCTGTTTTTGTTAAACCGTCGTAATGACGCATTAACAAATGACTTTCAATCTGTTGCAATGTATCCAATACAACTCCTACTAAAATAAGTAGAGAGGTGCCTCCAAAGAACTGAGCAAATTGCTGATTTATTCCTACTTGACTAACCAAGGCAGGCATAATAGCAACAAATGCTAAGAAAATAGATCCTGGTAATGTAATTCTTGAAAGTATGTTATCTAAGAAATCTGCTGTTCTTTTCCCTGGTTTTATACCTGGAATAAACCCACCGTTTTTCTTTAAATCTTCAGCGATCTGATTTGGGTTAATAGTTATGGCTGTATAAAAATACGTAAATGCCACAATCATAATACCAAAGGTTGCATTATACCAGAAGCCATTGAAGTCAGAAAATGCAGCAGCAAACCAACTCATACTATCTGATTGTGCATAGCCAATAAGAGTAATAGGCAACATCATAATTGCTTGAGCAAATATGATTGGCATTACTCCTGCAGCATTAACTTTTAAAGGTACATACTGACGTACACCACCATATTGTTTATTTCCAACTACTCGTTTAGCAAAATTAATTGGCACTCTACGAGTTCCTTGAACCAATAGTATGGTAACTAAAATCACTAGAACTAGGAATACCATTTCTGCTAAGAACATTACTAGACCTCCGGTCTGCTGTGTTACTTTAGATGAAAATTCTGCCACCAATGACATTGGCAAGCGTGCGATAATACCTATCATAATAATTATAGAAATACCATTACCAATACCTTTATCTGTAATTCTTTCACCCAACCACATAATAAACATAGTTCCAGCTATTAAAATTGTAACAGATAGCACATAGAAAAATGTAGGTGAAGTAATATACAAAGGTACAGTCTCCAACATATTACCTGCTTCATCGCGGTAATACTTTCCTAATGTACCAATCATATTAGCAATATATCCAGGTGCTTGGAAAGCTACAATTATAACTGTTAATAATCTAGTATATTGGCTAATTTTCTTACGACCGCTTTCTCCTTCTTTCTGTAATTTCTGAAAGTAAGGAACAGCCATACCAAGTAATTGAATAACAATAGAGGCAGTGATATAAGGCATAATTCCAAGTGCAAAAATAGATGCATTGGAAAATGCTCCTCCAGAGAACATATTAATCAATCCAATTAAACCTCCTTGACCTTGCTGCTGCAGTGCTTCCAATCCACGAGGGTCAACTCCTGGCAAAACCACATAGGCACCTAGTCTATATATCAGAATAAGGGATATTGTAAGAATAATACGATTTCGTAGTTCTTCAATACGCCAGATATTCGTTAAAGTCTCTATAAATTTCTTCATGTGTTATTAAAGTTTTGTTGCAACACCACCAGCAGCTTCAATAGCTTTTTGTGCTGTAGCTGTAAACGCGTGTGCATGAATTTCTACTTTAGCTTTCAGCTCACCTCTACCTAAAATTTTAATTAGGTCATTTTTGTGAGCTATGCCATTTTCAATAAAAATATCTTTTGTAAAAACAGTAATTCCTTTGTTATCAACCAAGGCTTGAATAATATCTATATTCACTCCTTGATATTCAACACGGTTGATATTTTTAAATCCAAACTTAGGCACACGGCGATATAAAGGCATTTGTCCACCTTCAAAACCAGCTTTTCTGCTATATCCTGAACGAGATTTCTGTCCTTTATGTCCACGAGTAGCGGTACCACCACGTGTGGAACCTTGTCCTCTACCGACTCTCTTACGAGTTTTAATTGATCCTTCTGCAGGTTTAAGACTACTTAAATCCATAGCTATATATCTTATAATATTATTTACTAAACTTCTTCAACGCTAAGCAAATGCTTAACTTTATTAATCATACCAAGAACTTGAGGGCTTGCTTCAACTTCGCGAGGCCTGTTCATTTTGGTTAAGCCAAGAGCAATTAATGTTCGCTTTTGACGTAGTGGGCGGTCAATTCCGCTTTTTATTTGTTTAATTTTAAGCTTCTTCATTCCTAATTGAATTTAAACGGGCAAAAATACAACATTAATGCTTCCGAAATTAACCATTAAATACTTTATCTAAACTCACTCCTCGAAGCTCAGCAATTGTATGAGCATCACGAAGTTGTGATAGCGCATCGATAGTTGCTTTTACTACTGAGTGAGGATTTGAAGAACCTTTAGACTTAGCTAAAACGTCTTTTACTCCAACACTCTCGAGTACAGCACGCATAGCTCCACCGGCAATTACTCCTGTACCTTCAGATGCAGGCTTAATAAAAACAAGTGCTCCACTATACTTACCTAATTGTTCGTGAGGTACAGTACCTTTATAAACAGGAACATGAATAAGGTGCTTTTTTGCATCATCAATTCCTTTTGCGATTGCAGCAGTAACTTCATTAGCTTTTCCTAGTCCATAACCGACTACGCCATTTTCATTACCAACGACTATAACAGCTGAAAAACTAAATGTACGTCCACCTTTAGTAACTTTTGTTACTCTCTGGATACTAACAACTCGATCTTTAAACTCGATTTCGCTAGATTTTACTCTATTTTCTTTCATTCGTGCCATAACCAATTAAAATTTAAGTCCACCTTCTCTGGCTCCTTCAGCCAATGATTTAACTCTACCATGATATATATATCCACCACGGTCAAAAACCACAGTTTCAACGTCAGCCTGCTTGGCATTTTCCGCTAATAATTGACCAACTAATTTAGCTTGTTCAATCTTACTAACTTTTTTAGAAGCTATGTCCTTATCTGTTGATGAAGCTGCGGCTAGTGTTGTACCTTTGCTATCATCAATAATTTGAGCATAAATTTGCTTATTACTTCTAAAAACACTCAATCGAGGATTTTCAGACGTTCCAGCAACTTTGCCACGAATTCTTCGTCTGATCCTTGATCTCTGAAATGAATTATTCTTTTTCATCGTGCTCTACTATTAATTATTATTAACCTGCTGTTTTACCAGCTTTTCTACGTATTTCTTCACCTTGGTAACGTATTCCTTTTCCTTTATAAGGCTCAGGTTTACGCAATGAGCGAATTTTTGCAGCTACTTGTCCAACCAATTGCTTATCCATTGAAGTAAGTACCACTAAAGGGTTTTTACCTTTTTCTGCAATTGTTTCAACTTTTACTTCTACTGGAATTTGAAAGTAGATATGGTGCGAGTAACCTAAAGATAAATCCAAAACTTGTCCTTGGTTTTTAGCGCGGTAACCCACACCTACTAATTCTTGAACAATTTTAAATCCTTCAGACACTCCAATAACCATATTATTTATAAGTGCGCGATATAAACCATGCTTTGAACGAGCTTCAATAGTTTCGTCCTTTCTGCCTAGTATTATCCTGCCGTCTTCTACTTTAACATCCAATAATCCGTCGACATCTCGAGTCAACTCTCCTAATTTTCCTTTAACAATGATTGCATTTCCATTGACACTTACATCAACTCCTGCTGGTATTGCTATTGGTAATCTTCCTATTCTTGACATATGCTATCTTTTTTGAAAAATTAGCTTACAAAACATAAAACTTCACCACCGATATTAAGCTTACGAGCTTCTTTATCAGTAACTACACCTTTGGAGGTAGATAATATTGCTATTCCAAGTCCGTTTAATACGCGAGGCAATTCTTTTGAATTTGAGTACTTTCGTAAACCTGGCTTACTAATACGATCCAATGAAGTAATCGCTGAAACTTTTGTTTCAGGGTGATATTTCAATGCAATTTTAATCGTTTTCTTAACTCCCTCATCAACAAATTTATAGCTAAGGATATAACCTTTATTATACAATATTTTGGTCATTTCCCTTTTCAAATTTGAAGAAGGCACTTCGACTACTTTGTGCTTTGCAGCAACTGCATTTCTGATTCTAGTCAAATAATCTGCTATTTGATCGGTTACCATCTTAAATAAATTTTAATATTAATAAATTAAAAACTACCAACTAGCCTTCTTAACTCCTGGGATCAGGCCATTAAGAGCCATTTCACGGAAATTAATACGAGATAGACCAAACTGTCGCATATATCCTTTTGGACGACCGCTTAACTGACAACGGTTGTGTAGGCGAACTGGTGAGGCATTTTTAGGTAATTTTTGTAAACCTTCATAGTCTCCGGCAGCTTTTAATGCAGCTCTTTTTGCAGCATATTTCTCTACCATTTTCTGTCTTTTGCGCTCACGCGCTTTCATTGATTCTTTAGCCATTATTTCTGATTTTTAAATGGTAAACCAAATTCCTTTAATAATGCTAGTGCTTCAGCATCGGTCTTTGCAGTAGTAATAAAGCTAATATTCATTCCTTGAATACGACTAACTTTATCCATTACTATTTCTGGAAAAATTAACTGTTCGGTGATTCCCAAAGTATAGTTTCCTCTTCCGTCAAAACCTTTATCGTTAATTCCACGAAAATCTCGAACACGAGGTAAAGAAACTGCAACAAGGCGATCTAGGAATTCGTACATTCTTCCTCTACGAAGAGTAACACGAGAACCAACACCCATACCTTTTCTTAACTTAAAGTTAGAGATATCTTTCTTTGAATAGGTTTTAACTGCTTTTTGACCGGCAATTAAAGTCATCTCATCGATTGTACTATCTAATAATTTCTTATCAGTGATAGCACTACCTACTCCTTGGTTCAACGAAATTTTAAGTAATTTCGGAACTTCCATTACAGACTTATAATCAAATTGTTTCATCAATGCTGGAACAATTTCGTCGTAATACTTATCTTTTAGTCTTGGTGAATAATTCATTACTTAATTACCTCCCCTTTCTTTGATTTTTTAGAATAACGTACAATTTTACCATCTACAACTTTTCTACCTACTTTAGTTGCATTACCTTCAATATCTACAAACATTAAGTTTGAGATATGAATTGCAGCTTCTTGCGGCACAATTCCCCCTTGTGGGTGAGTAGCATTTGGTTTGGTGTGTTTAGATACCATATTGATACCTTCAACTAAGGCTTTATTCTTTTCAGGAAAAACTTGAAGAATCTTTCCTTGTTTGCCTTTGTCCTGACCAGCGATAACTTTAACAGTATCGTTTTTCTTTAATTTAACTTTTGAACTCATATTATATATCTTTCTAAAGATTAAACATTATAATACTTCAGGAGCTAGAGAAACTATTTTCATAAATTTCTTCTCTCGTAGCTCACGAGCTACGGGCCCAAAAATACGTGTACCCATCATTTCACCTGTCGGGTTTAGCAGAACTACAGCATTATCGTCAAAACGTATATAGGAACCATCATTACGACGAGTTTCTTTTTTCGATCTAACAACTACAGCTTTTGCTACAGTACCTTTCTTTACATTACCACTGGCGATAGCACTTTTAATTGTTACCACCACGGTATCACCAATTCGTGCATAGCGTTTCTTAGTACCTCCTAAAACTCGGATTACTAAAATCTCCTTTGCTCCGCTATTATCGGCGACTATTGCTCTTGATTCTTGTTGTAACATAATTATTTAGCTCTTTCAATGATTTCGACTAATCTCCAACATTTATTCTTACTAAGTGGACGGGTTTCCATTATTTTAACGGTATCACCAATTCCACAATCATTCTTCTCGTCATGTGCCAAGTACTTCTTTGATTTTTTAACGAATTTACCATACATAGGGTGCTTCACTTTACGCTCCACTACTACTAGTATGCTTTTATCCATTTTATCACTTACTACGACACCTGTTCGTTCTTTTCTTAAATTTCTGCTTTCCATCATTCTACAAATTAAAATTATTTATTAGCAGTTTTTTGCTCTCTTTTATGAAGCTCAGTCATGATACGAGCTATTGTTCTTCGACTATGCTTAATCACTTGTGGGTTTTCAATCTGACTTACTGCATGATGTAGTTTGGTTTTACTCAAAAACATCTCTTCTTCTGTCAAACGATCCTTCAAATCATCTGTTGATAGTTCTATTATTTCTTCTTGTTTCATTGTTCTAATTTTAAAACATCAATTAAAAACTGATACTACTCAGAGTAGTTGTTACGAACGATAAATTTAGTTTTCACAGGTAGTTTTTGTGCTGCTAAACGCATAGCTTCTTTAGCTACTTCTAAAGGCACACCTTCTGCTTCAAAAATAATTTTACCAGGTTTACAACGGGCTACGAACATTTCAGGAGCACCTTTTCCTTTACCCATACGAACCTCTGCAGGTTTTTTGGTAATAGGCTTATCTGGAAATACTCGAATCCAAATTTGTCCTTCACGTTTCATATAACGAGTAACTGCCTGACGGGCTGCTTCTATTTGACGTCCGGTTAACCAGTTTTCTTCAAGGGATTTAATTCCAAAGGAACCAAAAGCAAGCTGTGCCCCACGGGTCACATTGCCTTTCATTCTCCCTTTCTGCATTTTCCTGAACTTAGTCTTCTTTGGCTGTAACATTATTACAAAATTTTTACGATTCTACTATATTCCTTAACGGTTTCTTTTTCGTGCTGGTCTTCTTCTGGCTTTCTTAGCTCCGGTATCTACGTTATCGGCTATGCCCAAATCACGTTTTCCGTAAACTTCACCTTTAAAAATCCACACTTTAATTCCTAGCAATCCGTAGGTTGTTTGGGCTTCTACCAACGCATAGTCGATATCGGCACGGATAGTATGTAACGGAATACGACCCTCTTTATACATTTCACTACGAGCCATTTCTGCTCCTCCAACTCGACCAGACACTAAGATTTTAACTCCTTGTGCTCCAACTCTCATTGTAGATGCAATAGCCATTTTTGTTGCTCGGCGATAGGAAACACGACCTTCAATTTGCTGCGCAACTGATTGCGCTACCAAAAATGCATCCAGCTCCGGACGTTTAATTTCTGATATATTGATTTGTATTTCTTTACCCGTTAATTTCATTAATTCTTCTTTCAACTTATCAACCTCTGATCCTTGCTTACCTATGATAATACCAGGACGAGCAGTGTTGATAGTGACAGTAATCAACTTTAAGGTGCGCTCAATATAAATTTTTGAAACACTAGCTTTTGAAAGACGTACATAAAGATATTTACGAATTTTATTATCTTCTATAAGCTTTGCTTCAAAACTTTTACCACCAAACCAATTAGAATCCCATCCTTTGATGATTCCTAATCTAAAACCTATTGGATTTGTTTTTTGACCCATTATTGATTATTTAATTGTTTGTAACTTCGGAGTTAACTTCTACTCTACTATCCAAATGCATTGTAACATGATTTGAACGTTTACGAATACGATGTGCACGACCTTGAGGGGCTGTACGTATTCTTTTTAATTGGCGTGCTGAATCAACGAATAATTCGCTGATATACAGTTGTGCTTCTTCCATTCTTACACCTTCATTTTTAGCTTGCCAATTAGCAATTGCGCTAAGCAAAAGTTTGTATAAACGACCTGAGGCTTCTTTGGGTGAATGTTTTAGAATGGCTAATGCTTGTTCTACATCAACATTACGTACCAAATCAGCAACTATCCTCATCTTACGTGGAGAAGTGGGCACATCAACTAACCTTGCAAAGTAGGTTGATTTTTTTGCTTCCTTTCGGGCTTCTGCACTATTATGTTTTCTAACTCCCATTTCTTTAGAATTTATTTCTTGCCTTTATTTTTACTACCTGCATGACCACGGAATATACGTGTTGGAGAAAATTCACCCAACTTGTGACCTACCATATTTTCAGTTACATAAACAGGAATAAACTTATTTCCATTATGAACTGCAATTGTTAATCCTACAAAGTCTGGAGAAATCAAACTTGCTCTAGACCATGTTTTGATTGTAGATTTCTTTCCAGAATCTTGAGCTGCCAATACTCTACGTTCTAACTTATAATGTATGTAAGGCCCCTTTTTTAACGAACGACTCATATCCTAAATCTATTTAAATTATTTCTTCTTTCTATCAATAATATACTTATTCGAAGGATTCTTCTTGCTTCGGGTACGGAAACCTTTAGCTGGTAATCCTTTGCGTGATCTTGGGTGTCCACCTGTAGCTCTACCTTCTCCACCACCCATTGGGTGATCAACAGGGTTCATGTTAACAGGATTAACTCGAGGACGACGGCCTAACCAACGGCTACGACCTGCCTTACCACTTCTTTCAAGACTATGATCTGGATTACTTACCATACCAACTGTTGCCTTACAAGTCTGCAATATCATGCGTGTTTCACCTGATGGCAATTTGATAATAGCAAATTTTCCTTCGCGAGTCATTAACTGAGCATAAGAACCAGCACTTCGTGCCATCTTTGCTCCTTGACCTGGACGTAATTCAATATTATGAATTATAGTACCAAAAGGAACTTCACTCAGGAACATTGTGTTGCCAACTTCTGGAGTAACTCCTTTACCTGATTTAAGAGTAGTTCCTACTTGCAAACCGTTTGGAGCTATAATATATCGCTTTTCTCCATCAGCATAAGCCAATAAAGCGATTCTTGCAGTACGATTTGGATCGTACTCAATAGTCTTTACAGTTGCAGGAACACCGTCTTTATCACGTTTGAAATCGATAACACGATATTTCTTTTTATGACCACCACCAATATAGCGCATGGTCATTTTTCCTTGGTTATTTCTACCACCTGATCTCTTAATCGGAGCCAACAAACTCTTTTCAGGGGTTGATGTAGTAATGTCATCGAAAGTGCTCATTATCTTGAAGCGCTGACTTGACGTAGTTGGTTTGAATTTCTTTAAAGCCATCTCTATATTATACTAGATATTACTATAAAAATCGATTATTTGACCTTCAGCTACAGTTATTATAGCTTTCTTAAAAGCATTTGTTCTACCAGATATATAACCTGATTTTGTAGATCTTGCTTTGGCCTTTCCTCCATAATTCATTGTATTAACAGCAACAACCTCTACATCGTAGAGATCTTCTACTGCTTTTTTGATTTGAATCTTATTAGCCTTCCTATTAACGATAAAACCATAGCGAAACATTTTTTCACCCATTTGGTTCATCTTCTCTGTAATTATCGGCTTTTGAATGATTTCCATCTCTTATAAAGTTTACAAATTATACAAACAAAAGTTAATTAGCTAAATAACTTCTCGATTTCACTAATTGAACCTTCGGCAATAATTAACTTATTAGCATTCAAAATATCATACGTATTGATATTTGCTGCCAAAGTTACTTTTGTCCTTTGAATATTACGAGATGACTTATAAACATTTTCCTTGATATCTGGTAGAACTAATAGTGTTCTTTTACCTGTCAATTCTAGTTTACTCAACATCTCAATATATTGCTTAGTTTTTGGTGTTTCAAAATTGAAATCCTCAACTATCAAAATTTCTTTATCCTTTGCTTTATATGATAAAGCAGACAAACGTGCCAATTTACGAGTCTTCTTATTCAATTTGAATGAGTAGTTACGAGGGCGAGGACCGAATGCTCGAGCACCACCACGTAAAATTGGACTTTTAATATCTCCCATACGTGCTGTTCCTGTTCCCTTTTGACGCTTAATCTTACGACGGCTACCTGAAAGTTGTGAACGTTCCTTTGCACTATGTGTTCCTTGTCGCTTATTTGCTTGAATTAATTTTACATCCAAGTATATAGCGTGATCGTTAGGCTCAATGGCAAAAACACTGTCATTAAGACTTATTTTACGACCTGCCTCTTCTCCTGATATTTTATATACTGCTAATTCCATCTCTCTACAATTACGTATGAACCATTAGGACCAGCTACTGAACCTTTAACAATTAACAAATTCTTATCTTCAACAACCTTAAGCACTTCTAAGTTAATCATCTTAACTCTATTACCGCCCATACGTCCTGCCATGCGCATTCCTTTAAATACACGTGATGGATATGAACTTGCTCCAATAGAACCTGGTGCTCTTAGTCTGTTGTGCTGACCGTGAGTAGCATCATTAACTCCTTTAAAGTTATAACGTTTTACAACTCCCTGGAATCCTTTACCTTTACTAATTCCGGCTACATCAACAAATTCACCTTCCTTAAATACAGATACTTTTATTTCCTCACCCAGTTCTCTTTTGTCTTCGAATCGGCTAAACTCAGCAACTATGCGTTTTGGAGTAGTTCCAGCTTTTTTGAAGTGACCCATCATAGCTTTAGAAGTATTTTTCTCCTTAGCTTCATCAAAGCCCAACTGTACTGCTGAGTACCCGTCGACGTCTTTTGTTCTTACTTGTGTTACTACACAAGGACCAGCTTCGATAACTGTGCATGGTAAGTTTTTACCAGAGGCATCAAATAAGCTAGTCATACCTATTTTCTTTCCTATTATTCCTGACATTTCTCTAAATGTTTTCTGTTAACTTAGACTTTAATTTCAACTTCTACTCCACTAGGTAGTTCTAATTTCATTAGAGCATCTATGGTTTTTGAAGTAGTACTGTAAATATCAAGCAAGCGCTTATAAGTAGAGTGTTCGAATTGCTCACGTGCTTTCTTATTAACAAAAGTAGAGCGCAATACTGTATATATCTTCTTATTGGTTGGCAATGGAATTGGTCCATTAACAACTGCTCCTGTAGATTTTACAGTCTTTACGATTTTAGCGGCTGACTTGTCAACCAAGTTGTAATCGTAAGATTTTAATTTTATTCTAATTTTCTGACTCATATCTAAATATGATATTTATTTGTTGATAATTTCTTCTGCAATTGCACTTGGTACTTGATCGTAATGATCGAATGTCATAGTGGATGTTGCTCGACCTGAAGATATAGTTCTTAGGGCGGTAACATAACCGAACATATTTGACAATGGCACCTTTGCTTTAATAATTTGAATACCGTCTTTGGCTACTACACCATCAACCATACCTCTTCGTTTATTCAAATCACCGATAATATCTCCCATATAATCGTCTGGAGTAACAACCTCAACGCTCATAATAGGTTCTAATAATGCTTTCTTCATTTTAGCAGAAGCTGACCTAAAGGCAACTTTTGCTGCTAATTCGAAAGATAGCTGATCTGAATCCACTGCGTGGAATGAACCGTAGTATAGTCTAACTTTCAAGTTATCTAATTCGTAACCTGCTAATGGACCATTAAGCATAGCTTGTTTAAATCCTTTTTCAACAGAAGGAATAAACTCTCTAGGAATAACTCCACCTTTAATTTCGTCGATAAACTGCAATCCTTCAACTCCTTTATCAGCTGGGCCAATTTCGATTAGAATATCAGCAAATTTACCACGACCACCTGATTGTTTCTTATAAACTTCACGGTGCTCAATACTTGATAATAGAGCTTCTTTGTATGCAACCTGAGGCATGCCTTGGTTACATTCTACTCTAAATTCGCGACGAAGACGGTCAATTAAAATATCTAGGTGAAGCTCGCCCATACCACTAATAATGGTTTGGCCAGTTTCATCATCTGTACGAACTTTAAATGTAGGATCTTCTTCTGCTAGTTTAGCTAATGAAACTCCTAATCTGTCAATATCCTTTTGTGTTTTAGGCTCAATTGCAATACTGATAACTGGATCAGGAAAGTCCATTGATTCTAATACAATAGGGTGTTTTATATCACATAGTGTATCTCCAGTACGAATAGTTTTAAAACCAACAGCAGCACCAATATCACCAGCTTCAATACGCTCTAGCGGATTTTGCTTATTGGCATGCATTTGCATGATTCTAGAAATACGTTCTTTTTTACCAGTTCCTGTATTCAAAATATATGAACCTGCTTCTAATGTTCCAGAATAGACCCTAAAGAATGCAATACGACCAACAAATGGGTCAGTAGCAATTTTAAATGCTAATGCTGAAAATGGTTCATCACTTTTAGGTGAACGAATTTCCATTTTTTCAGTATCAGGATTCAAAGCTTCAATATCGTCAACATCAAGTGGGCTTGGCAAAAATTCGATAATAGCATCCAATAGCATTTGAACACCTTTATTTTTAAATGCTGAACCACACATTACTGGAGTAATTCTTTGTGCAATAGTTGCTTTTCTAATATGCTGCAACATCTCTTCTTCAGTAATTGAATCAGGATCTTCCATATATTTTTCCAAAAGCTCATCACTTTCTTCTGCAACTCCTTCCACTAATTCCATACGATACTTAGCAGCAGTTTCCACTAAATCTTCTGGAATTGGAATTTCGTTAATACTCACGCCATGGTCTGTATCATCCCAAACGTAAGCTTTATTAGTAATCAAATCCACAACACCTCTAAAGTGCTCTTCTGCTCCGATTGGAATTTGAAGAGGAACTGGATTTGCTTTTAGTCTCTCACGAATTTGTGCTACCACTTGGAAGAAATCTGCACCAGAACGGTCCATTTTATTCACAAAACTCAAACGAGGAACTTTATATTTTGTAGCTTGACGCCAAACTGTTTCAGATTGAGGCTCTACACCACCAACTGCACAGAATAAGGCAACAGCACCATCAAGAATACGTAGGGAACGCTCTACCTCTACGGTAAAATCAACGTGGCCTGGTGTATCAATGATATTAATTTTATTCTCAATATTTTTGTGCTCCCAAAAAACAGTAGTAGCAGCAGATGTAATTGTTATACCGCGCTCCTGCTCCTGAATCATCCAGTCCATAGTAGCAGCACCATCATGTACTTCTCCGATTTTATAGCTCTTACCAGTATAATACAGAATTCTTTCTGTAGTAGTAGTTTTACCCGCATCAATGTGGGCCATTATACCGATATTTCTAGTATGTTGTAAATTATTCGACATCTCTTAAAAAAAGCTATTATTAAAATCTAAAATGAGCAAAAGCTTTATTAGCTTCTGCCATTCTGTGAGTATCTTCTTTCTTCTTATATGCTGTTCCCTCTTCC
>JAOZKO010000254.1:1927-4447 GCA_029935325.1 Bacteroidales bacterium | reverse complement strand
TAGGTTTTTAGGTTTTTAGGTTTTTAGGTTTGATTCCTGAGTTATATGGTACTACTACGAATTTAATAAATAGTTGTACAGTCAGGGCGCGACTCCAAGTCGCACTCTGACTTGACTGTTATATCATTTACGCATTAAAAATGAGTTTCAATTTTTAGCGAAAATTATTTGTGCTTATTAAAATATCAGTATAACCATTTGCATTAATCTTCATTGTTAACATAAAAATAACAAAACAACGATTTATCACTTAAAAAATAACTTATCTTTGCTTCCCCAAATTCAATTTGGCTATAAAGGAATAATATTATACAACGATAAATATTTTATTCATGAGGCGTCCATGATTAGTTTTTTAACACATAATGTAGGTGGTTAATAGGCGTTGAATATCATCTACTTAAATAAACTTTATACATATGAAACAATTTTTACTTTTATCATTTGCGCTAATATTAAGCGTTTTTTCTTTTGGTCAGTGCAATGACCTTTTTATTTCTGAGTATTTTCATGGATATGGAAATAATCGTGCTTTAGAAATTTACAACCCTACAGCTACAACAGTTGATCTTTCACAATATCAACTTGTTCGTTATTCCAATGGAGGTACAACCCCAAATGCTGTAGGATTATCAAATAAATTAGACCCTGAAGAATGTTGGGTAGTAGTTTCTGATAAGAGAGATCCTGCAGGAACAGGTTTGGATACCATGGTTGACCCTGCTTTACAAGCCTTGGCTGATACATTTGTTTGCCCAGTTTATTCCATCAATAAAATGATGTATTTTAACGGTAACGACGCGATAACATTGGAGAAAATATCTGATGGTACTTATGTTGATATTATTGGAAAAGTTGGTGAAGACCCAGGTACTGCTTGGACTGCTGATACCGCAAATGGTTTTACCAGTGCTGGTGGTGCAAGATGGTGGACTCGACGTGCTACTTTAATTCGTAAGTATGATATACAAGATGGTGTAACAACAAATCCTCCTTACTTCAATCCTGCTGCTGAATGGGATTCGTTGGCAGTAATGACAATGGATCATTTACGATGGCATAATAATCTATGCCACCCTAGTGGACTAAATCCTATTGAGAAGAAAAATGACTGCTTCTTTTATCCAAATCCATCTTCAACAGGTTTCTTCCTAGTTAAAGGAACAGAGATTATTAAATCTGTAGAAGTCGTAAATGTTGTAGGTCAAATGGTAATAACAGAGCAAAATCCCGTACAGCGTGGAGAGATGAAGATATTTACCAATAATCTAGAAAATGGTATTTATATGGTAAATGTTAATTTTGCTGATGGCAGTAGCGTTACCAAAAAAGTTATTATTAAATAATAAGCTTTATAATTTATATGAAAGACCCTCCTTTGTGAGGGTTTTTTCGGCTTAAGAATTATAAAATCTATTGAAATATTGCTTTGAAAATGTTGGCGAGAATATTTTTTCACTTTTATAGAATCAAGCTTTAAATATTGAATTATGTATAAAACTTTACAAATTGTTTTTTTCTTTTTGGTATTGGGATTATCCTCTTATGGTCAAACATGTAAAATTACAGGAACAGTTAATGATAGATCTACTGGGGAGAGTCTTATAGGTGTTAATATTGTTTATGCTCCTGGCAAAGGAGTAAGCACTAATCTTGATGGAGATTTCGAGCTGGAACTTCCTTATGGCGATTACGAATTAGTATTTTCATATGTAGGATACGAAAAGCTGACGAAAAAGCTGAAATTAAAAAAGCCGAAACTAAGTTTAAAAATAGACCTTAATAATACTACCCTCTCCGAAGTAGAGATTGTTGCTGATGTGGCAAAATCAAGAGAAACACCAGTGGCTTTTTCAACAATTAAACCTGCCAAATTGGAAGAAGAACTAGCTTCTCAAGATCTTCCTATGGTTTTGAATTCTACCCCCGGGGTATATGCTACACAACAAGGTGGTGGAGACGGTGATGCAAGAATTAATATTCGTGGTTTTAATCAGCGCAATATTGCTGTGATGCTTGATGGTATTCCGGTTAATGATATGGAAAACGGATGGGTATATTGGTCAAATTGGTTTGGCCTTGATATGGTTACTCGCTCCATTCAAGTTCAAAGAGGACTTGGTGCTTCAAAACTTGCACTTCCTTCCGTTGGTGGTACTATGAATATTATTACCAAGGGAATAGAATCAAAAAAAGGTGTAAAAGTAAAACAAGAAATTGGTAGTGATGGATTTATGAGAACATCATTAGGACTAACTACTGGTCGTATGAAAAATGGCTGGGGAGTAACTTTTGCTGGCTCATACAAACAAGGTAATGGCTGGGTAGATGAAACATGGACACAAGGAGCCTTCTTATACATAAGAGTTGATAAGAAATTTGATGATCACATGCTAAGCTTCTCGGCTATGGGTGCACCACAATCACATGGTCAGCGCTCGTACAAAAAGCCAATTACAATGTATGATACCG
This sequence comes from Bacteroidales bacterium, assembly GCA_029935325.1. Lineage (GTDB taxonomy): Bacteria > Bacteroidota > Bacteroidia > Bacteroidales > UBA1556 > UBA6267. The sequence goes on along the minus strand of JAOZKO010000254.1, from coordinate 1,975 downwards.
AATATGCAAGTAGCATTGGCATGGATAATCCAAATGATTATATAGTTG
>JAOZKO010000254.1:0-1917 GCA_029935325.1 Bacteroidales bacterium | reverse complement strand
GATTACCCACCGATTTGGGAACAAGGTATAATGCACATTGGGGATATCTTCAGCGTAGTGGTGAGGAATCAGCAAGCGTTATTAGTGAGAAAAAGAATTATTATTTTAAACCAATGTTCAGCCTTCGCGATTATTGGAATATCAATAACAAAACTTATATGTCCAATATACTATATGTATCAATTGGAGATGGAGGAGGAACAGGACTTACGCATACAACCAATCCTTTGCCTGATGGAACCATGGATTTTCAAACTATTTATGATGCCAATGTTAAAGGAGCAGCCGATCCAACAATTAATGGAACAAATGATATTTTAAGAAGCTCTATTAATAAGCACTTCTGGGTAGGATTTCTTTCTACTATTGATTATAAAATTAGCAAAACATTGAAGTTCTCTGGAGGACTTGACCTGAAAACATATACTGGTGAGCATTATCGCGAAGCTTATGATATGTTAGGAGCAGATAAATATATCGATTATAATTCTAAATATTTCCAAAGAAATAACTATACTGAAGAGAATTACTATATGTCTGAAGGTGATAAAATATTATATCATAATGATGGACTTGTTCGTTGGGGTGGATTATTTGCACAGCTAAAATATAATTCAGGAAATTGGTCAGTATTTGGAAATATATCAGCAGCAACTACTGGTTATAACAGAATTGATTATTTTAAAAAGAAAGATTTAGTAATTGACGGAGTTGTTTATCCACAAGCGGTAGGATACCATGATAGTACACGATTTGTATTTCCTATTGGTAATGTTACCACAGTATATTCCGATACTGTAATGATTAATGGAAAGGCGTATAATGTAAATAGTTCTGAGGCAAGATATTCTGAAACAGGCTGGCATTATATTCCTGGATTTACGGTTAAAGCAGGAGCGAATTATAACTTTACAGAAACACAAAACGTATTTGTAAATGCGGGTTATTTGAATAAAGCACCAAGGTTTAGCAATGTATATGACAATAATAATAGAATGTACCGTGATATTAAAAACGAAAAGATTATGGCTCTTGAGCTTGGTTACAGCTATTATAATCAGAAGTTGACATTTAACTTTAATACATATGCCACATATTGGCAAAATAAACCAGCTGATAGAGCATTTACTTTTAGAGATAATAATGACAATACATATAGCGTAAACATTAATGGTATGGATGCACTTCATACTGGGGTTGAAGCTGAAATAGGTTATAGAATAACAAAGAATCTACTTTCTGAAACTGTTATATCATTAGGAAATTGGAAGTGGTTATCAACAGATTCTGCCGAGGTTACTGATGAGAATACTGGAGATGTAGTTGGAAAAGTATTTTATGTTGCTGAAGGGCTTTATGTAGGTGATGCTGCCCAAACTCAATTGCGTGAAAGTATCCGTTGGCAATTGCCTTGGAAAGCTGTAAAAGGAGTTTATTTAAAAGGAGCAGTTACTTATTTCGCAAAAAATTATTCTCAGTTCGACCCTATCTCTTTAGATCCTAATAATTCGGATAATGTAAATGCATTTAATCCTGATGGAACTCCAAAGCAGAGCTGGAGAATGCCAAATTACTATTTATTGGATGTTTTTGCAGGTTATAGTTTTAAGGTTAAGAAATTAAATTTTGACCTGCGATTTGTTGTTCTTAATGCACTTGATGCTACATATGTTTCAGATGCACAGAATAATGATCCTTATGGTGACCAAGGTTGGAACGACTCTAGTGCACGATCAGCAACAGTATTCTTTGGAATGGGTAGAAGGTTTATGACTTCTCTAGCAATTAGATTTTAAATATAGTTTTTATAATATAAATAAAGTTACTATTCAGTTGGGCTAAATAATAGATATTCAGTAGCTCAGTGCTTTAGCTCTGGGCTGCAAATTGAGATAAACCATCAGTTTTGGCGGTATT
>JAOZKO010000253.1 GCA_029935325.1 Bacteroidales bacterium | reverse complement strand
CATTGCTATTCTAAAACAACTATAAAGAAAACAGGGATGTTTTCTTTACTCCTGATACCTATTTAACAATATGTGTGCCATTATATGTAAGTGTATGTAAATTAGGATTGTATCTCATTTTTGTAGAAAAATAATTATCAGAAAGTGATTCAAAATGAGAAAATATTTCTAAATATAAGAGTGATTTTATGGTGAAATTGTTTGCCAAACTCTTATATAAAGTAAAAGTCCGCTTGCTCAGGGCGGACTCTCTTGGTTAACATTGCTATTCTAAAACAACTATAAAGAAAACAGGGATGTTTTCTTTACTCCTGACTGCATGTTTGCAATAGCTGTGCCGTAATCTGTAATAGTCTGTAAAATAATATTGTAGCGAGATTGAGGCTTTTGTGAATTGGATGAAAGTGATTCAATTTGAGAAAATATTTCTTATAATGAATCGACTATGTAAATGAAATATATGTTTTTTAAAAGAAGTAAAAGGCTGTAAAAAGAATTCTGTTATTGGCAACAGAGTGAGTGTTTGTTACTAATCCTTGATCATTATTCTGCCCGTAATAAACCTTTGTATATTCCCACTCTAATGAAAACATGGTTTTTGCAACCCTAAATGATAAGCTTGGAGCAATCCTATACATATTATCAATATCAGCTCCTGTGGAATAATATATACCAACATTATCAGCCTTAGTTCCTAAATTACTTGCATAACCAATAAAAAGCCCTGGATGTACACTAAATCTTTTGAACTTTTTGTGATATAAAAAATCTACCCATGTAAATATATGCTGTGTAGGAGTATAGCTTCTTTCATCTGTTGCGCTATCAATACTTGCTACTGCATAACCTCCAAGCAGTAAATTGTCTGTTAAGTTTTCTCCTAATATTGCCTTTGCTTTTATTTCAAAATTATTGCCTTTCCATTTATAATATGCCATATACGATAGACTAGAAATAGTGCTATTAGTAATTAAATTACTATCAGTATGAATTCGTGGCTTCAAAACTTTATAATCTGCTGCAAAACCAATAGTACTTCTTTTCTTTTGATATTGTAACTGTAAATGAAAATTAGGCATTAAACTATTAGACATATAAGAATAGCTTCTTCCCATTGGTCCCGAATTGGCATAATCTCGTTGCGATAATGCCGCAGCAATAAGCTTTACCCTTCCAAGGTAATGTGTAAATCTGATTTGTGGACTTCTTATAAATGGCTGAAAAGGTGAGCCAGTATTTAGTGAAATAACAGTTGGGAAAACCTCTGTTACGAACATTGGATGCCAATATTGCCCTAATAACAAACTGCTTTTTTGCCAATCAAGTCTTAGGTATGCATGTCGTAACCTGAAAGTATTAATAGATACATTAGACATTCCAGAAAAATCAGCTTCAATAAATCCAATTGTTTTAGCACCCAATGCATCAGGGCCTGATATCGCAAGATTAACTCTACTTGTAATAGCACTGAAATTAAAACTGGAGGCAGCATTTATATCATTACCATCTTTATCATAGTTTACATCTTTAGGAAATAATGTGAATAATCCCTCTCGAGCATATACCACCTGCCGACTATCATACCAATAATCTGTTTTAATAAATCCATGTACTTCAAAAGAAATTTTATCTTCTGTTTTAATGGTGTCTTGTGCAAGACTAATTCCAAATGAAAAAATAAATACAAATAAAGATGTGTATTTCAATAACATAATTCTTATTTTTTCTGTGCTGCTATTGCTAATAATATCCCTAGAACAATTCCTAATAATGCAGCAAAAACAATTCTGTATTCTGATGGCATTAAAAAAGTAATTGTATGTGCTGGAATCCAAAAGAAAGGAATAGTTTTTTTAAACACAAAGTTCCATTGCACACTCCAATTCAATTCTGGAAATATTTTATAAAATGGGATGGGAGTGAAGAAACCTTTTAATGTACCTCCTGATTTTATAATATGCATATCTGTAATTTTATGCAATGTCATAAATACTGGTGCAAATATTAAATTCATAAATAGACTAATGGAAAAAGCGGTAATTAATCTTGTTGTGCCTAAGTCTAATTCCATAGCATCCTTTATGCTATTAGCTTTCATTGAGACAATAGCATTCTGAATATGAAATAGTTTTTCAAGTAATATAGGTGTTCCTGATGCAAAAATCTCAAAGGCCATTTTAATTCCAATGCCAAGAAAACCCCAGACTATTGCTCTTGGTAAAAGGCCAAAACCTTTATAATTGTATTTTCCTTGGGTAATTCTCAGACCTATAGACTCGCCTATGGTTGCTAATATGCCAAACTTAATAAAACTTGTAATTGCCCATAAGTCTTTATTACGCAAGAAATTATCTTGAAAATTCTCTAAGAACCCGAAAGGAAGGAATGCTGCAATTAGCAGCAATATAAAACCTCCCATAAACACATCTGACTTTTTCATATCACAATTAATCTGCTTTTAATTTCTTATAACGTATTCTCTTAGGGCCTTCATTTCCCATTCTCTTCTTGCGGTTTTCTTCATATTCCGAATAACCACCTTCAAAATAATAAACTTGAGAATTTCCTTCAAAGGCAAGTATATGTGTTGCAATTCTATCTAGGAACCACCTATCGTGAGAAATTACCACAGCACATCCTGCAAAATTCTCAAGACCTTCTTCCAAAGCTCTTAATGTATTAACATCAATATCGTTTGTCGGCTCATCAAGAAGCAAAATATTGGCTTCCTGTTTTAAAGTTAAAGCAAGGTGTAATCTATTTCGCTCACCACCAGACAATGTGCCAGCTTTTTTGTTCTGAGCACTACCACTAAAATTAAACCTTGAAACATAGGCTCGTGCATTCATAGTGCGACTTCCTAACTGAATTAAGTCATTACCTTCTGAAACGATTTCAAAAATATTCTTTTCAGGGTCGATATCAGAATGCTGCTGATCTACATATCCAACCTTTACTGTATCACCAATAATAAACTCACCGCTATCAGGCTTTTCAAGTTCCATTATCATTCTAAACAAAGTTGTTTTACCAGCTCCATTGGGGCCAATTACTCCAACAATACCATTTGGTGGAAGATGAAATTCGAGGTTTTCAAAAAGAAGCTTATCACCAAATGCTTTGGAGACATGACTAGCTTCTATCACATTATTACCTAATCTAGGACCATTAGGAATATATAATTCCAACTGCTCTATTTTATCTTTACTGTCACTATTTAGTAGGTTCTCATAAGCATTTAAACGAGCTTTCCCTTTTGCATGACGCGCTTTGGGAGCAAGTCGTACCCATTCCAATTCTCGTTCTAATGTTTTACGCCTATTGCTTTCAGTTTTCTCTTCCATTGCCATCTTTTTGGTCTTTTGGTCTAGCCAAGTGGAGTAATTCCCTTTCCAAGGAATTCCTTCGCCACGGTCAAGCTCAAGTATCCAGCCAGCAACATTATCAAGGAAATAGCGATCGTGAGTAACAGCTATAATAGTTCCTTTATATTGCTTTAGGTGTTGCTCAAGCCAATCAATGGATTCTGCATCTAAGTGGTTAGTAGGCTCATCTAAAAGTAATATATCAGGTTCAGATAATAGCAATCGAGTTAATGCTACTCTACGTCTTTCACCACCAGATAGGTTCTTAACAGGTGTTTCACCAACAGGACACCTTAGTGCATCCATGGCTCTCTCTAGCTGTGAATCAATTTCCCAAGCATCTTTTTGTTCTATAAGTTCAGTTAATTCACCTTGTCTATCAATAAGTTTAGTCATCTGATCATCATCCATAGGCTCAGCAAACTTCATATTAATCTCTTCATATTCCTTAAGAATATCCATGGTTTCCTGCACTCCTTCTTCGATAACTTCTTTTACAGTTTTATTGTCATCAATATGTGGCTCTTGTGCCAAATACCCAATAGAATAGCCAGGAGAATATACTACCTCACCCTGATATTTTTCTTCTAAACCTGCAATTATCTTTAATACAGTAGATTTACCTGAGCCATTAAGTCCAATAACACCAATCTTGGCACCATAGTAAAAGCTTAAATAGATATCTTTTAGTACTTGCTTATTATTATCGTAAGATTTACTAACCTTAACCATCGAAAATATTATTTTCTTATCGTCAACTGTTGCCATGTAAATGAATTTATTCTGTTAATAATTTAAGGATTGCAAAAATATAACAATTAGTTTGATTATTTGCCCTAGGATGTTATTGTTTTATTATTAATTTTGCAGACGAAGTAATGGCGCTTATCGCTGTCTTATATTGCTTTTGCATTTAAGAGAGAGGAAAGTCGGGGCATCAAAGAGCACTATACTTCCTAACGGGAAGGCTTTGTCGTGGGGACAAATACAGCCAGTGCCACAGAAAACAACCGCCAATGTATTTTATATATTGGTAAGGGTGTAAAAGTGAGGTAAGAGCTCACAGGCTAAAATGGTGACATTTTGGTGG
>JAOZKO010000252.1 GCA_029935325.1 Bacteroidales bacterium | reverse complement strand
GGCAGATAAATTATGGCAGATGAGTCCGCCACGTAAATATATAGCCACATGTTGAGCATCTTAAAAAAATTAGAATTATGAAAAACATCATCCTTTTGTCGTTTATTCTATTAAGTTTTTTTGCAAAAGCTCAACAAAGTGAATTAAGGCAAAACAATTGGTATCTACAGAAAATCATTATTGATGATGTTGAATATATAACTCCTATTAATGAAGAAGTTAGTGAGGTCCGCATTCGTTTCCATAGCACTTATTTTACAACTTCTGTGTGCAATATCCTTGGAGGAGCAATTCAATATTACAGCTCAGGTCCAAGTTTCATAATTTCTGATCCTGATGTCACCTTAATGGATTGTAATTTAAGTGAAAATTACTATTTCGAATCGCTTTATTTTTGGCAATTCTTTTATGATGAATACGGTATTGCTGGACCATTTATTTATACAATAGAAGAATTGGATTCCTATAAATTACTTACAATCACAAATTCTGTAGGAGTTCAGGCCATTTATCACACACTTAATACAGTTTCAATTTCCGAAATCAGCCATATCAATTCCCAACTTATTTTATACCCTAACCCAGCAATTAACAAGCTATTAATTCAAGATTTAAAAAACAAGAGACAATTATCAATAAATATGACCAATTTGCTAGGGCAAGAAATATTGAGTGAAATGCTCATTAATCATCAAACAGAATTAGATATTTCACACTTAAATAAGGGAGTTTATCTTATTAGAATTTATGATGAAAATGAGTTAATTATTCATTCTGAAAAAATAATAAAAGAATAATGTCTCGTCCTGAAAAATGCAATAAATATTGAAAATGAAATATTTTAAAAATATAAAAGATGTAAACGAATATTATAATATTGAATCAAAGCACCCATTAATTGATATTCAAAGATATTCGGATGTAATTAAAGCAAATACTAATAAAATTGAAACTACAGTATTTGATTTCTATAAAATCTCGTTTGTTAAAAATTTTAATGGCTATTTGGAATATGGTAATACGAAATTTAACGATAAAAATGGGGTGCTATATTTTGTAGAGCCCGGACAAAAATACTCTTGTACTTCTACCAAGCCTTGGGAAGGATATCAGATATTAATTCATCCCGATATCTATAAACAATTTACATCAGAAAAAACCATCAATACTTTTTCCTTTTTCTCTTATGATGTAAACGAATCTTTATTGCTTAACAAAGAGGAACAAAACACAGTGAGTTTGTTAATGGAGCAAGCCTGGAGCGAAATGAATAATATGAAAGACGATTATTCTATTCCAATTATACTGTCTTACATTAACACATTATTGGTTACAACCGAAAGGTTTTATGCACGTCAGTTTTCTACACGTAAAACAATGTGTAATCAACTTGCCAGCGATTTTTTTAAACTCCTAAAATCCTATTACAAAAGCACAAGCGAATTTTCGAATAGGGAGCAGCCATCGGTAGTATATTTTGCCAATAAACTAAATATTACTGCTAACTATTTAAGCGATACTATTAGGCATCATTCGGGTAGATCGGCATTAAATATTATCCACGATTATATAATTGAAGAAGCCAAGATTCTATTAATAACATCGAGCCAAACAGTATCAGAAATATCATATAAGTTAGGCTTTGAATATCCAAACTATTTTTCTCGGCTTTTTAAAAAGAAAACCAAGCTTTCGCCATCCGAATTTCGTAAATCAGTAAAAAGTATCTAAGTTCCCTTGATTTGTTTCCATTATAAACTATAACTGAGTTTTACTTTTGCAGAGTCAATTTTGGCATTCAATTTAATACTTTGTAAAATGGAAAATAAGATATTAGTAACAGGAGCAACAGGCAATATTGGTTCGGAAATAGTAAAGCAATTAAAAGCGAAAAAGGCTAATTTTATTGCTGCCACATCTAATGGAGATGCTATAAATGGAATGGAAACTGTAAAGTTTAATTTTGCAGATAACGACAGCATTAAAAATGCGTTTCAAGATATAACAACCCTTTTTTTATTATTACCTAGTCATCCAGAAGCTGCTGCTTGGGGCGAGAATGCAATTAGGCTAGCAAAAGAAAGTGGAGTAAAACATATTGTTCGTTCAAGCGGAATGTTTGCAAATGCAGATTCCGATTTATTAATTGAAAAACTGCTTGGTTCAACTGATAAGTTCCTCAAAGAAAGTGGTATTAATTATACTATCACAGCACCTTCATCATTTATGCAAAACTTTAGCACTCAAATAGTAAATGATTACAAAGCTGGAGTTATTTATCAAGCTGCAGATGATGCAAAAATTAGTTGGGTAGATACACGAGATATTGCAGCAGTGAATGTGGAAGTATTATTAAATCCAGCAAATTACTTAAACGAAACATTAACCATAACAGGTAGTGAAAGTTTTAATTATGCAGAAGCAATAAGCAAAATGAACAGTATTTTGGGAAAAGAAACACAGTATGTTGCAATTCCTAACGAAGCTGCTGCAAAAGCAATGGCAGATATGCATTTCCCTCAGTTTATAATTGATTTACTAATTAGTTTAAACGATAGTATTAAACAAGGTCGCTTTGTAGAGGTAACAAATACTATTGAGGATGTTTTAGGCAGGAAAGCCATTACATTTAATCAGTTTGTAGAAGATAATAGAGATATTTGGATATAATTCTAATTATAAAAATTAAGCATGAATAGAATGGCAGATTTTGGCTTAACAGAGCCAATGATGATAGAAGCCGGATATAAACAATTATCTGGCAAAGAATTGAAAGAGAAAATCTATAATAAAACCGTAAGAGGAGAATATTTTATAGGTCGAATATTTATTACCTATATAGATAATGATGGTAATATGGAAGGTGAAAACGATCTTGGCTCACATCATTTTGGTAAAAACATTATTGATGTAGAGAATAATACACTCACTACAAAATGGGATAGAGGATGGCATAATTGGACAGGAAGAGCTTATGATGTAGATGGTGAAATTAAATTCTTTGATGCTACCACATTAGAATGGCGAACTACTTTTAAAACAATTGAAGAAGGAAAAGGAGAAATTAAAGTAAAATGAACCGAGCATAATAAGAAATAAATCAAAGCCACTAATGAATATTATTCATTAGTGGCTTTGCTGGTTTTAACACTTTAGGCTATTCAAAATATTTCTATCTCAACTAAGAAAAAAACCAATCAATTTATTTATCCATCACTTAGAAATTTAGTTAGTATTAGTTTTTAATGAAAGTTCGACTGCCAATTCCTAGCTTTGTTTTAAGCTGAATATAATAAAGCCCTTTTGGGAGATCATGAACATCTATAGTTTTGGGTAAATATGGAAAGACTTTTATTATTTGCCCCATGGGGTTGATTAGCTTTGTTTCAATAATATCTTGAGCATTGGGAATATCTATATTCAAAGAGCTTTGAACTGGATTTGGAAAGAGTGTGATATTATGTAGTTCTTCTAGTTTATTAAGGCCAGTTTGTGAGCCATTGGCTTTACTTCCTAATATGATATAACTGCCAGGCGTTCCCATATTGCGAATTTGAAGTAGAGGAACTTTTCCTCCCTGTTGATACCAAATATAGGAAGTATAAGTAATGGAACCATTGGTAACAAAAGTAGTATCTCGTTCAACACTTTTTACTCTAAACACATTATGATGGGTTTTATTATCAGGCATTTTTAAGGTTCCAAAACCATCGTATTTTACTATGGCTCTTCTTTCTCCAGTGGCCAAATCACCATAATAAAAAGTAGAAGTAATATCCGAAGATTCATTAAACTCTAAAGGAAAAGCCATTAAAGCAATAGGCGGGAACCAGCCAGCTGCTGATGGAGAACTATATCGATACATCAGCAAAGTATCATTCCGGATTTGATAATAACCTAGCCATTCGCTATTTATTCCATTGGTATATCTCTCAATTGTAGCATCTGGAAAATATTCCGCCATATCATGTTGTTTTTCTCGATAGGTATCCACATCAAAAAGAAACGAATAAGTGCTGAAAGGCAAATCGGAAAAATCCCAAGTATAGTCATTTCCAGTTGCAGCGTCCAAATCATTTGGAAGATCATAATTTGCAATCGTTATAGTGGTATCGTTATCTCCAATATTGGGAATGTCGGCACTAGTAAAAGCTGGCTGTGCCATGGAAATTGTAAAGCTAAAAAGAGCAAGCACTAAGCTTATTACTCTTGCATAATTAAGGTAGATGTTCTTCATAATGAATTGTTTATTTGTAAATATTGAAAAGCCAAAGGAAGGTGTATGAGCTTGTATTTACAATACGGCATTTGTCGTAAAAGAGGTGAAAGTGGAGCATAAATTAAAACAAAGCCACTTCTGAATAAATGATATTCATTGGTGGCTTTGTTAGTTTTCAAATCCAATTATTGATGCGCATTTTAGTGATATGTTTTTTTGAATTATCTTGCTATCATTATTTCACCTGTTACACTAAACGAATCTGTTGCATCGTTTTTA
>JAOZKO010000042.1 GCA_029935325.1 Bacteroidales bacterium | reverse complement strand
CACCATAAGCTTTGCTTATGGCTATTATTGTTATCCGCCTTTAGCGGATTCTATATAAACATAAAATAATCAATAGATTATATTAAGATTGAAGTCATATATAGACAGGATTTTAAACGTTATAATGTCTAATATCTTAAAATATTCCTAGTCCTTATCATTAAATGATTAATTAGATTTTAGTTTAAATATTTATATGGTTAGTGAAAAATCACCACTTTAAATCCTGTAGAGCCCTAGAAACAAAAAAAGAGGTGCTAAATAGCACCTCAATTAAATTTCTTTTGTTTCAAAATTCCTGTTCTATGCAGGAATGTAGGAGAGTTCCGTTCTCGACTCGCTTCCAACATATTGGATGTGAGGAATTTCGGATACGTTGTCAATCATGAATGCAATGGATTTACGAGCTGTCATTTGTACAAAAACATCGGCATCATTTTCTTGCAAATATCGCAATGCCAATAAAGCATCTGCTGATTTTGTTTCGCCAAGGATGAGACAAATTGCCTTTCGTAATTCCGCATCGGGGGTGTTAAGGGCGTCGATAAGTTTTATCAAGTTTCGCTCCTTTCCCCACTTTTGAATGCGTGAAATTGTTATTAGCATAATTAATTATTTTAAGTGAGCACTAAATTAAATTAACCGAGTGCAAATATACAATTTTTATCCTCATAATGCAAACAGGAGAATTACCTGTTTTTATAATATCTTTATTCATATCAGTTTTAGCTTTGTAATAACATTATACTCTGCATTTTATGAAATTCGCTCTAAGAAGAATAATTCTAAATAATTTTAATTTTACCCTAAAAAACCAACACTTTCCTCCACTTCTGTTAATATTTCGCAAGACTTTACTAGTGCTTTCATATTTGTATGGTCTTTATAAAGGGGGCGATCAATATCCAAAAAGTCCACATACTTACGAACTATTTCCTTGGCTTTTGTCACTCCTTTACCAAATTTATACTCACGAAAATCCAATGCTTGTGCTGCTGCCATAAATTCAATTCCAAGAATCCCATAAGCATTATCCATTATCTGGAAGTTCTTAATGGCTGTATTCATTCCCATGGAAACAAAATCTTCTTGATCTGCTGCTGCAGGTATGGATTGGATTGTAGCTGGTGCTGATAATATCTTTTGTTCTACAATTTGCATATCAGCAGTATATTGACTTAACATTAGGCCTGAAAACATTCCTGCTCCTTTTGTTAAAAATGGTGGCAAGCCAACACTCAGTGCTGGATTATTTAATCGGTTTAAGCGTCTTTCGCTCATTACGCAAATCATAGTAATAGCTGTTCCTGCCATTTCCATTGGAACAGCAACCGGAGTACCTTGAAAATTAGCACCAGAAAGTGCCAAATCCTCTTCCGGGAAAAAAATTGGATTATCGCCAACACCATTAAGCTCAATCTCTACCTGAGAACGAGCATAGTCAAGTGCATCATGTGCCGCTCCAACAACCTGCGGAGTAGAACGCATTGAATATGCATCCTGTACCTTATGTTCAACTCTCTCCTCCTTTAAATCACCTCCACTAACACATTTATTGATAGCTAATGCTGATCTGATTGCTCCTTTAAAACCTCGTGCCTCATGCAATTTTGCTGTATATGGTTTCATATTTGCTTTTAATGCTTCCAAACTCATTGCTGCTGCAATTTCTGCTTGCTTCAAAAAATTATTAGCATCAAAAAGCCAAATTGCACTCATAGCTGTTAATACATTTGAACCATTAATTGTTCCTAATCCATCACGAGCCATTAAACCAGGAGTTGTAATCCCTGCTTTACTCATAGCATCTTTACCTTCCAAAAGCTCACCTTTATAATATGCTTGCCCCTCCCCCATTAGTAAAAGTGCAATTTGTGACATTGGAGCTAAATCTCCAGATGCGCCTACACTTCCTTTTTGACATACAAAAGGCGTAACACCTTTGTTTAACATCTCAACCAAAGTGAGTGTTATTTCGGGACGAATAGCAGAATTACCATGTGCATGAACATTTATTCTACCTAGCATTGCACCACGCACATACTCTAATGGCATTGGGTCACCAATTCCTGCAGCATGATTATAAATCAAATATTTTTGAAATTCCTTAACTTGGTCATCATTTAATACAACCTCTGAAAATTCTCCGATACCAGTATTCACACCATACATAATTTCATGAGCTTCAATTTTTCGCTCAATCATTGCTCTACAAACCTTTATTCTCTCCAAAGCATCATCAGCTAATTCTACTTTCTTATTGTTTCGAGCTACATCTACTACGTCTTTAACGCTCAATCCTGATCCTGTTACTATATATGTCATGATATAATATTGTTTATATATTTAGCGCTGCAAGTTAGGAAAAATAATTAGACATTCATTAATCTTTTACTTCACAAAATTGCACTCTAAGCAATTATTTGGTGAAGCTAAAACTTATGTCCAAACAAATAATAATAACCTTGGAATAGTGAAAATTTTAAAGTTTTTAGCAGAAAACCTTTATAACTGTTATAATAATAACATTCTATCCTTTTGATTTACTGTATTTTTTGCCCAAAATAGTGGATTTTGCATTGTATAGAATTCTTATTACTTTTACCGATTAATCTAGGGGGAACTTTGGTAATTCTGAAAATTTCATATTACCAAATTGGGAACATTAATTATTAAAACACAAACAGACCTTTATATAAATCAAATTATCATTTTATGATTAAAAAGATTCTAATTGCAAATCGTGGTGAAATTGCTATCCGAGTGATACATACTTGTCGCGAAATGGGAATTAAGAGTGTTGCAGTATATTCCGAGCCGGATAGAAATGCGCAACATGTTCGATTGGCTGATGAAGCTTACTATATTGGCCCAGCAGCATCAGCAGAAAGTTATCTAGTAATTGATACTATTATTGATACTGCCAAGAAATCAGGAGCAGATGCCATACATCCAGGTTATGGTTTCTTAAGTGAGAATGCTGAATTTTCAGATCGCTGTAAATCCGAAGGAATAATTTTTATTGGACCTACATCAGAGGTTATTTCTGTGATGGGTGATAAGATATCTGCTAGAAAAAAAATGATTGCAGCTGGTGTTCAGGTAGTACCTGGAACAAAGGAAAATCTAGAATCAGATGAGGATGCTCTAAGAGTTGTTAAGGAAGTAGGACTTCCTGTAATGATTAAAGCATCAGCTGGTGGTGGTGGAAAAGGCATGCGATTGGTTCGTAATGAAGAAGATATTATTTCTGGTGTGAGGGGAGCTAAAAGCGAAGCTCTTGCAGGTTTTGGAGATGATACGGTATATGTGGAGAAATACGTTGAAAATCCACATCATATAGAATTTCAAGTTCTTGGAGATTCCCATGGCAATGTAATACATTTGTTTGAAAGAGAGTGCTCTGTTCAACGTCGTCATCAAAAGGTAATAGAGGAAACTCCATCACCACTAATGACTCCTGAACTACAATCCAAAATGGGCGAGCAAGCGGTAATGGCTGCAAAAGCAGTAAATTATGTTGGTGCAGGAACTATTGAGTTTTTAGTAGATGATGATTTGAATTATTATTTCCTAGAAATGAACACTCGCCTACAAGTAGAACACCCAATTACTGAGCAAACCACCCGTGTAGATCTTGTAAGACAACAAATTCAGGTTGCCGCAGGAATGGAGCTAGAATATAAACAAGAAGATCTTTTTCAACAAGGTCACTCTATTGAAGCACGTATTTATGCTGAGGATCCTTGTGCTAATTTTATGCCTAGTCCTGGTTTGGTGAAAAATCATTTGGCACCTCAAGGTCCTGGAATTAGAATTGATGGTTATGTTTATTCTGGATATGAAATTCCTATTCATTACGATCCAATGATTTCGAAGCTTATTGTTACAGGTAAAAATCGTAATCAAGCTATCGAAAGAATGAAAAGAGCATTGTATAGCTATAAAATAAGTGGTGTAAGGACTAATATTAGGTTCTTGAATCGCATTTTAGAATCTAAAGATTTTGCTTCTGGAAATTACAATACTCAGTTTATTGAGAACAATATTGATTTCTTAATTCAAAAGGAAACTCATTCCTTAGAGCATGATAAGCTTGCTATTGCTGCTACTTTTATTCATCATTTGAACAAAGTAGGAAATGGGAATGGAAATGGCAAACCTGAAAATGGGAATAATACTAGTGATTGTGAAACTAGTGAGTGGAAGTCATTTGGAAAACGCAAAGGTGTAATGCGCTTTTAATATTCCTTATCAATTTTATTTAAAACTAAGATTATGAAAGTAGATATAAAAATCGGTGAGGAAACGGTAGAAGTTGAACTTATCGATCGTAATGAGAATTTAATTAAACTAAAAATAGATGGAGAGGAGTTTGAGGCTGATATTCAGAATATTACTCCAAATATTTATTCTTTTTTATACAAAAACAACTCCATAGATGTGGAGGTGCAAGACGGCCATAACAATAAGGATTATATTGTTAATACTATGATGGAGGTATTTGAGACTACAGTTATTGATGCTGAATCGAAATACCAAATGGCAAGAGGAAAAGGCACTGGAGGAGATGATGAGAATGCTATTTCATCACCAATGCCAGGTAAAATAGTGAAAGTTCTTGTAAAAGAAGGCGATAAGGTGAAAGCTGGTGATACGGTTGTGATTGTGTCGGCCATGAAAATGGAAAGTGAATATAAGGTTAAGCAAGATCGTGTAATTATTGAAGTATGCGTTAGCGAAGGTGATAATATAGATTCGCATCAACCTCTTGTAATTGTAGAATAAATATTTTTATTAAAGACTATTGAAATGAACACAAACGAAGAAAAATATAGACTGTTTGAAGAAAGAAGTAAACAAGCAGAGATGGGTGGCGGAGCTGCTCGTATTGAAAAACAACATGCTGCGGGTCGCTTAACTGCTCGCGAAAGAATTGATCTTTTATTGGATCCAAATACATTTGTTGAATTTGATAAATTTGTAATTCATCGTACCAAGGAATTTGGTATGGATAAGAACAAATTTATGGGTGATGGTGTTGTTTCTGGATATGGAAAAGTTGATGGCAGATTAATTTATTTATACGCTCAAGACTTTACTGTTTTTGGTGGCTCACTTAGCCGTACTAACGCCGATAAAATTATAAAAGTAACAAAACTTGCCATGAAGAATGGCGCTCCAATCGTTGGACTTAATGATTCTGGAGGAGCACGTATTCAGGAAGGGGTTCAAAGCTTAGCTGGTTATGCTGACATATTCTGGTTAAATACTAAGGCCTCAGGTGTAGTGCCTCAAATTTCTGCAATCTTAGGCCCATGTGCTGGTGGCGCAGTTTATTCTCCTGCTTTAACAGATTTTATCTTTATGGTAAAAGAGACAAGCTATATGTTTGTAACAGGACCTGATGTAGTAAAATCTGTAACAAATGAGGATGTTACTAAAAAAGAATTAGGTGGTGCCATTACTCATAATACAAAAAGTGGTGTTGCTCATTTTATGTCAGAAGACGATTCTGCTAGTATAATGTCAGTGCGAGAGTTGTTATCATTCCTTCCATCAAATAATATGGATGGAGCTCCAGTAGTAACTAATAACGACCCAATTGATAGAATTGACAAAAAGTTAGATGACTTGGTTCCTGCAGATCCTAATAAACCATATGATATTAAGGAATTGATTAATTCTATTGTTGATAATGGTTATTTCTACGAAGTACAAGAGCATTATGCTCAGAATATCGTAATAGGATATGGGCGTATGGATGGAAAGACCGTAGGTTTTGTAGCTAATCAACCAGCACATTATGCAGGTGTATTGGATATTAATTCAAGTGTTAAAGCAGCAAGGTTTGTTCGCTTCTGTGATGCTTTTAATATCCCATTAATTACTTTAGTTGATGTACCCGGATTCTTACCTGGTACTGTTCAGGAGTATGGTGGAATAATAAAACATGGTGCTAAATTACTTTACGCATTTTCAGAAGCAACAGTACCTAAGATTACATTAATTACACGTAAAGCCTATGGTGGCGCATATGATGTTATGAACTCTAAACATATTGGTGCTGATGTAAACTTTGCTTATCCTTCAGCCGAAATTGCTGTTATGGGAGCTGCCGGTGCAGTAAATATTTTATATCGAGGTTTGGAAGGCGAAGAGCTAAATAAAACTGTTACTGAATATACTGATGCATTTGCAAATCCGTATAAGGCTGCTGAAATGGGGTATATTGATGAGATAATAATGCCTCGCGATACTCGTAAAAAGTTGATTCAAGCATTGGATATGACTAAGAACAAAAGCGAACAAAGCCCTGCAAAAAAGCATGGAAATATTCCATTGTAAATAGTAATTCTATAAAAACTAAAAAAAGGCTAGAAGTGATTCTAGCCTTTTTTTTTTGAATACCAATCAGGTAAAAAACAGAGTACAAAAAAAAGCCCTATCGATTAAAAATCAATAGGGCTTAAAATATTATTAATTGATTTTTACATCAAATTCAAACTATCAAATACATCCATTACAGATTTAACAGCTGCTGAAGAAGTTTCCATATCTTTCATTTCTTCTTCGTTTAAGTCAACTTCTATAATTTCTTCGATACCTTCACGTCCTAAACGTACTGGTGATCCAAGATAAACATCTTTTTGTCCCCACTCACCGTTCAACTGAACACAAACTGGGAATATATGCTTTTGGTTATTTACAATAGACTCAACCATTTGAGCAGCAGCAGCACCAGGAGCATACCAAGCAGAAGTACCTAATAATTTCACTATCTCACCACCACCTTTTTTGGTGCGGTCAATAATTGCATCTAATTTGTCTTTTGCAATAAGTGAAGTTACAGGAATACCAGAAACAGTAGTATAGCGTGGTAGTGGCACCATAGTATCACCATGTCCGCCCATCAATAATGCTTGAATATCATTTGGAGCTACATTTAATTCAGTAGCTAAAAAAGACTTATAGCGAGAAGTATCAAGGATACCAGCCATTCCAAATACTTTGTTTGCAGGCTTACCAGAAGCTTTGTGTGCAGCATAAGTCATTACATCCAATGGGTTTGCAACTACAATAATAATTGCATCAGGAGAATACTTAGCAATATTTCCAACTACGTCCATCATAATTTTGGCGTTAGTAGTAATAAGGTCATCACGAGACATTCCTGGCTTACGAGGAATTCCAGATGTAATTACAACAACTTCAGAACCAGCGGTCTTTGAATAATCATTAGTATATCCATTTACACGGGTATCAAAATGGTTAATAGCAGCAGCTTCCCATATATCTAAAGCTTTACCTTCGGCAAAACCTTCTTTAATATCAATTAATACAACCTCATCTAAGAAGTTTTTTTGAGCTAAAACATCAGCACATGTGGCTCCTACATTTCCTGCTCCAACAACGGTTACTTTCTTCATATGTTTAATATTTATTATGTGTTTGTTAAATTAACAAAAGTCCCGACAAATATCGGGACCTTTATTTGAAAAAACTATTTAAAAAAGATGCTTACTTATCGTTAGCACCAACCATATCTTCAATCATTGCAGTAGTAAGAGACTTAGGTCTTTCTAGAGAATAACCTAATGCGCGATCCCAAACTAGGTTTGAAAGAACTCCTACTGATCTACCGATGGCAAAAAGCACAGTATAAAAATCGTACTCTGTAATACCATAGAACCACTGAACAACACCAGATTGTGCATCAACATTTGGCCAAGGATTTTTTGCTTTACCATGCTCTCTTAAAATATCTGGTACTACTTCATAAAGTTTAGAAACAAGACTAAACAATTTATCATCTGGTAGATTTTTAAGACAGAAATCTCTTTGGATAGTATATCTAGGGTCAGTTTTACGCAATACAGCATGTCCATAACCTGGAATTACTTGCCCACTATTCAGAGTGTCCCAAACATATTGTTTCATTTCCTCTGTACTTGGAGTTTTATCACCCATTTGCTCATTCAAACCTTGCAACCAACGTAATACTTCTTGGTTAGCTAAACCGTGTAAAGGACCAGCAAGTCCATTTATCATAGCTGCAGTTGAATAATAAACATCAGATAAAGCAGAACCAACAAGGTGAGCTGTATGCGCACTTACGTTTCCACTTTCGTGATCAGCATGAATAATAAAGTACATACGAGCAACATCATCATATGGTTTTTCTTGGCCCATCATATAAGCAAAGTTACCACCTAAGTCTAATGCTGGATCTGGATAGCGATGACCTGCTTCTGGTTTATAAAGCTTATTATAAATATAAGCACCAATTAGAGGTATTTTTGACATTAGATTTGTTGCATCTTCATAAGTTGAATCCCAATAATCCATCTTACTAATTCCTTTTTCGTAGCATACAGTAAATCGTGATTCGCGCTGCAGAGCCATTACTGCGGCAGAAAGAATTGCCATAGGATGACTTTCACTAGGGAAACTATCGATAACATCCCATACATAATGTGGAATAGTTCTACGATTACCAAAATCAGCTAATACTTCTTTCATTTCATCTTCTGTAGGAATATCTCCTGTAAGAAGCATAAAATATAAGGCCTCAACATAAGGCATTTCTGCACCTGGAGGTTTTGGTAATTTTTCGAAAACCTCTGGCAAAGTATATCCGCGATAACGAATACCTTCCATAGGATCTAAATAAGATATATCTGTAACTAAACTTTTAACACCGCGCATTCCACCAATAGCCTGTGAAACAGTTACCTCACCAATAACCTTCTCACCAAACTCTTTTAATAATCGGGTTGTTCTGGGGCGATGTTCTAGAATTTTTTCATGCAATCTACTTTTTAGTATACTCATAATATTTGTTTTAATGTGTTTATGTTTTATGTGTTTATTTGTTTATGTATTTATAAACAATCTTTGTTTTAATGATCGCAAAGCAAAAGTATAAAAAACCGACTTTTAAATTATAGAATATAAAGCACGTATTTTTATTAAATAATTATACTATACTTATAATCTAATTTATAGTCTTAGAGTAAAATGAATCTAGTATTTGTATATTAAAAACATCTCTACTTTTGAGACCACTAAGATACTACAAAGCAACATGGGTTTATGTATTAGCTCAAATAGAAAACTCTCTTATTATTATGACATATGTTATGTCATGATGCATGACATATCAAAATTTGAACTGAGTTATGGTATTTTGTTCTTAAATATAAACGTCAATAATGATCTGTTAAATATTTATCTTACACACTATTCTACAACTAATTATAAGGAAACGTATTTCAACTATTAAATAATATTGGTTATTAGATTGTTAGTTTATTGGGTAACTTAAGTTCCATAATCCATATACAATTTAGAGCAATAATTTGGCTCTTGGGTATATATAAGTATCGATATTTAAAAAAAAAGCTTACCATTACGAGAATGGTAAGCTTTAATCATGATTTTTAATTTTCACTAATCTAATTGAATCAATCGGCGTTGAGCATCCACAACTGCTATTGCTGTCATATCAATAATTTCACGCACAGAGCTTGATAATTGCAAAACATGTACTGGCTTTTTCAAACCCATTACTATTGGTCCAATAGCTTCAGCATGACCAATTTCTTGTAACATCTTATAGGCAATATTACCAGAATTTAGGCTAGGAAATATCAATGTATTTACTGTTCTGTTTCCTAGTTTTGAAAATGGATATCTCTCAATTCTCAAATCTCGATTTAACGCAAAATTTGCTTGCATTTCACCATCCACCATAATATGTGGGTGATCTTTATGCAGTTTCTCAACCGCTTTGCTTACCTTCATTGGGCTATGCTCTTCTGAAGAACCAAAATTAGAATGTGAAACCATTGCAATAGTTGGATCAACACCAAAGCCTCTAATTGCATTAGCTGTTAGCAATGTAATGTCAACAAGGTCATCATCAGTTGGCACTATATTAACAGTAGTATCAGCAAAGAAGAAAGGACCTTTCTTGGTATTCATAATATACATGCCTGCAATTTTTCCTATTTCATCACGCTTTCCAATCATTTGAAGCGCAGGACGTATTGCATCAGCATATCTAATATTAGACCCTGCTACCATTGCATCAGCCTCACCTGTTTCTACCATTGCCACACCAAAATAATTACGATCAAGCATTAAAGTTTTTGCAGCTTTTAAAGACACTCCTCTACGTTGGCGTTTTTCGTATAGAATCTTTGCAAACTCTTCTCTTTTTCCTTCATTTTCAGCCAAGGTATTATCAATTATCTCAATACCCTCTATATCAATATTATACTTATCTACTAATCTATTAATAATTCTTCTCTGGCCAACAAGTATAGGAATTGCTATTCCTTCATTCTTCACCTGTATAACAGCCTGAAGCACATTAATATCTCCCACATCAGTATAAACAACTTTTTTAGGATTATGTTTAGAGCGAGTAAATACTGAGCGCATTATTGAATGGTCAATTCCCATTCTTAGCAATAAATCAGTTTTATACTCATCCCAATCAGTTATTGGTTTTTTAGCAATCCCAGAGTCCATTGCTGCTTTAGCAACTGCTGGAGCCACATATTCTATTAGGCGTGGATCAAAAGGTGTAGGAACAATATACTCTTTCCCGAAACCCATATTAGTCTTATTATATGCTTTTTGCACCACATCCGGAACAGGTTGTTTAGCAAGTTCAGTCAAAGCTTTAACTGCTGCCAATTTCATTTCTTCATTTATTCCTGTTGCTCGAACATCAAGTGCTCCTCTGAAAATAAATGGGAATCCTAATACATTATTAATTTGATTTGGATAATCAGAACGCCCTGTGGCAAAAATAAGATCCTTACGAACTGACATTGCATCTTCGTAGGATATCTCAGGGTCAGGATTAGCCATGGCAAATACTATTGGATCTGGCGCCATTGATGCCAGCATTTCCTTTGATAGGGCTCCCTTTACAGATAGACCTAAAAATAAATCTGCTCCTTTAATCGCATCTGCCAATGTTACTTTATCGGTATCTCTAGCAAATTCCTTTTTTGCTTCGTTAAGGTCAGTTCTTTTTTTAGAAAGTACACCTTTACTATCACACATTAATATATTTTCAGGTTTAACACCCACCGACATATAAAGACGTGTGCATGCTGATGCTGATGCTCCTGCACCGCTAACTACCATTTTCAACTTTGATATATCCTTACCAGTAATCTCCATTGCTGAAACTAATCCTGCAGCAGAAATAATAGCCGTACCATGCTGGTCATCATGCATAACAGGGATATCTAGAGCCTCCTTTATTCTTCTCTCAATTTCAAAACACTCTGGGGCTTTAATATCTTCGAGATTAATACCGCCAAAAGTTGGGGCAATCTGAATCACTGTTTCAACAAACTTATCAATATCCTTAGTGCTAACCTCTATATCGAAAACGTCAACGTCAGCAAAAATCTTAAAAAGAAGACCTTTACCTTCCATTACTGGCTTTCCTGCTTCTGCACCAATATCTCCTAGCCCTAATACTGCTGTACCATTAGATATTACTGCTACTAAATTTCCTTTAGCAGTATATTTATATACATCCTCTGGATTTTTTTCAATTTCCAAACAAGGGATTGCTACTCCAGGCGAATATGCCAATGACAAATCTCTTTGTGTGGAATAAGGCTTTGTTGGGACTACTTCTATTTTACCGGGTTTGCCTTCAGCATGATACTTCAAGGCATCTTTTTTTAGCATTTTATCCATAGCTAATTTGTTTAAATTGTAATTATATATTATATAATAATATTTACTTATTGATAATGCAATATTATGAAAATTGAGTATATAAATTCTAAATTTAATAAATACTTTATCACCGCAAACTGTTTAATAAGATTATTCCATTTATGATAAATGTTGTACTTTTATGCCTCATAATTATTAATCAAAGGTAGGGTATATGAAAAAGCTAGTGATATTAAGTGGAGCGGGCATGAGTGCCGAAAGCGGAATACTTACATTTAGAGATATGGGCGGGCTGTGGGAGCAGTACCGAATTGAGGAAGTTGCTAGTCCAATTGCTTGGGCAAACGACCCTGAGATGGTTCATAATTTTTATAATATTAGACGCAAACAATTGCTTGAAGTTAACCCAAATGCTGGACATATAGCGCTCGTTGAACTAGAAAAAAAGTATAATGTAGAAATTGTAACTCAGAATGTTGATGATTTGCATGAGCGTGCTGGCTCAACAAAAGTTCTACACTTACATGGAGAATTAAGAAAGGTTCGCAGTGAAAAAAATGAGCATTTAGTTAGCGAGCTAGAAGGTTGGGAATTAAAAATGGGGGATTTAGCAGAAGATGGAGCACAGCTTCGTCCTCATATTGTTTGGTTTGGCGAGTCCGTTCCGTTAATTACCAAAGCTGCTGAAATTGTAAGCACTGCTGATATACTTATTATTATAGGCACTTCACTCTCAGTTTATCCTGCAGCAGGATTAATGCATGAAGCCCCAAGCCATTGTAGAAAGTTTTTTATTGACCCATCGGCAGATTCTCAGTATTTAGATGGAGTAGAAAGAATTGCTGAGAAAGCTGGCGTTGGAGTTCCGATGCTTGTGAAGGAATTGATGGAGGAGGGATAGTGTGGATTGGAAAGGATTGTAAGGGATTGGAAAGAGTTGTATAGGATTGTAAGATGTTGTAAAGAGTTGTAAAGGAAAGTATTGTAAAGAGTTGGAAAGGATTGTAAGGGATTGTAAAAGATTGTAAGGCATTGTAAAGAGTAGCAAAGATGGGAAAAGGAAAGTTTTCTCCGCTATTTGGCTAGACAATTATTTTTCATCAAAAAAAATAATTTGTAACTTTACCGCTAGTTTAGCGTCTTTCTATTATTAGACTTTATAACAACTAAAATCGTTATAAAGTCTATTCACAGGTAAATAATTAATCTAATACAGCTAAAATAATTGATATGAAAACAAAATCCCTACTTATCGGAATAGGCCTAGCCTTAGCAATTTTTCTAATTTTCCCATTAAATAATTTTTTAGGAGGAGTAAAAGGAAGTGGTAATGTTATTAAAGAAAAACGTGAGTTAAATACTTTTCATGCCATAGATATTGGAAGTGCATTTCATATTTACATTAAAAAGGGTGAACCCCAAAGTGTGGAGATTGAAACTGATGATAATTTTATGGAATTGATAAAAACATCAGTAACAAAAGGCGAATTAGACGTTAATGTAAAAGGGAATATTAAGAATCCTAAAAAAATGAATATCTATATTACTATTGCTAGCTTAGATGAGATAGAGCTTAGTGGAGCAGCAAAACTAGTATCAGAAGATAGGTTTGATGAGGATGAAATGGAAATTGACATTAGTGGTGCAAGTGATTTAACTATAAAAATAAAAACAAAGAAGCTTGATATAGACCTTAGCGGAGCCTCTAATGCCGATATAAGCGGACATGCATATACTCTTGATTTAGATGCATCTGGAGCTAGCAATGCAAAAATAATTGACCTTGAAGTAAATGATGCTACTGTTGATTGTAGCGGCGCAGCTAGTGTGTGGCTATTAGTGAAAAACAGTTTGAAAGGAGAGGCAAGTGGAGCATCAAATATTATTTATAAAGGCAACCCTAAGCAAGTTAATATTGAAACTTCTGGTGCTGCATCTGCTGAACGGAGGTAGATAATTTCTGATGTTAACCTCAGCCAAAATGGAACACAGATTACGCAGATTAAACTGATTATCTCAGATTTTAGTCCCCTATTTTTTACTTCGTAAAAAATATTTTGACAAATAATACACTGGTATTACAGCTCGAATACTAAAATGTGTTTTGATAAGAAAATAATTACTTAATCATTGATGCTTCATATAATAGCTTCTGTTCTTCAGTAGTTAGCGTGTCTAATTTTTG
>JAOZKO010000251.1 GCA_029935325.1 Bacteroidales bacterium | reverse complement strand
TATCGGGATCGCAAGCCTCGAACTTGACGTTTTCTGACTAAGCACTGTAAAATAGCAAGGTTTCTTGCTGACACTAAGTACTTGGAGTGACTAAAGTTGTAAGTACTTAAAGTATTTAAAGTGCCTAAAGTTATAAGTACTTAAAGTGACTAGAGTTATATTAATAATACACAATTCAATATTTAATACGAATGGAAGAAGTATTGGGAAACAGAGAAGCTTTAGTTGAGCTTTTAGAAACAAGAATGCCTTTTGGCAAATACAAAGGTAGTCTGCTGATAAATATCCCTGAGCCATATTTGGTTTGGTTTCGGCAAAAGGGTTTTCCCAAAGGAAAGCTCGGCGACCAACTGAATCTTATGTATGAGATTAAGCTTAATGGATTGGAAGATATGCTGAGAGGCGGAAAAGTTAAAGTCTAAAGTTCACCTACGCTAAAGCTTCGGTGGATAAAAGTGAAGTTGTGATATTGAGAAGTTGCGATGGTGCGAGTGATGATGAGAAAGCGAAGCGCCTTGCGACCTAAGCATTTCTCTTTTTCTTAGCGTCTCAGCGTCTTAGCGGTTAAACAAAGAAGCAAAGCGCCTTGCGACCTTAGCATTTCTCATTTTCTTAGCGTCTCAGCGCCTTAGCGGTTAAACAAAGAAGCGAAGCGCCTTAGCGACCTTTGCATAACCTTTTCTTTGCGGACTTTGCGTGAAATAAAGGAGAAAACGAAAGCACGAAGCAACTTAATTATAGTTGAGAATGTCTTTGAGGAGTCTTACATTATTACTAAAAGAAATATAATATTATAAACTGATAAAATAGCATACTTATGAAGCTACTAAAACATATAATTTCGACCTCAGAATTAGCAAGAATAATCACAAAATTCTTTAGGTTCATTGCCCAAAAGGATATAAATACTAAACTTGCTCCAATATATATTAAAGCACAAAGCAATAAAAATAGATTTAGGAATAATTAGCAATATACATTTATGAAAACAAAAATTATATTAATAGCATTTCTGCTATTCTCTGCTAGCAGCCTTTTTTCACAAATAGCTTATGATTTTGGCTTTGAACGCGATAATTCTATCGTAGTAAAAGACAGCCTTGGCAATGTAATAAATATGCCGTGGACTGGAGGATTAAATGCCGTTCACTTTGAGCAAATGGATTTAAACCTTGATGGAATATTAGATTTGATTGTATTCGATACTCATGGTGATAGATTAACGACTTATTTAAATGAGAATATTAGCGATAGCGCTAGCTATACTTATGCACCTGAATATATCAATCAGATTCCAAAATCCTATAGTTGGCTACAAACTTACGATTACGATAATGATGGAAAAATGGATATTTTTACTTATGTGCCTGGTGGCATTAGAGTTTTTAGGAATATTTCAACTAGCACTGAACTTAAATTTGTAGAAATAACATATATGCTTCACTTTTTATCAGAGGCTGGCCATATGACAAACATATATGTTTCCTCGGTGGATTTCCCAGCATTGGTAGATGTAGATTCTGATGGAGATATGGATATTCTCACCTTTCATATATTGGGATCATTTGTGATGTTATATCAAAATTACTCTATGGAATTATACGGCATACCAGATAGCTTAGAGTATAAAGTTAGTGATAAATGCTGGGGTAAATTTGCTGAACATGAGGATTATAATGCTGTAGACCTTCATCAGACATGTAACTATAAGTCAGTAGGTGTAAAGGCACCTAATGCAAAACATACAGGCTCTACATTATTAATATTGGATTTGAATGGAGACACATTAAAAGATTTACTTTTGGGTGATGTTGATTTTTTTACGATAATTGGCTTAATCAATGGTGGCACATTGGACTCTGCACATATGATCTCGCAAGACACCATATATCCTATGTATGATTCTCCTGTTGACATTGTTACTTTTCCTAGTTTAGAATATATCGATATCGATAATGATGGTATTAAAGAATTAATTGCAGCTCCTTTTGACCCATCATATTATAAGCCTGCTGGGAAAAATAATGTTTGGCTATATGAGAATACAGGCACAAATGACTCCCCTGTTTTTAGCTATAAGCAGAATTCATTTTTGCAAGACCAGATGATTGACATTGGAGATGGCTCCACTCCTGCCCTTACTGATGTTGACGGTGATGGACTTATGGATATTGTGATGGGGAATTATGGTCATGTTGACTCCACATATTTGGACTCAATATGGTATGTACTAGAGGTATTTAAAGTATCAAAATTAGCATATTACAGAAATATCGGAACAGCCAACTCCCCCTCATTCCAGTATATGGATGGAGATTGGTTGGGAATGTCTTCTCTTGAGGTTCAGGCTTTCAAGCCTACTTTTGGCGATTTGGATGATGATGGTGATATGGATTTATTAATTGGTAGTAATGATGGCAAATTGATTTATAAAGAAAACTTAGCTGGTAGCGGACAACCCATGAGTTTTGGCCCTAATCAGCTTAACTATATGGGTATTGATGTTGGAAAATATTCAACACCACAGCTTTTTGATATTGATGGCGATAGCTTACTCGATTTAATAATTGGAAATAAAACGGGTTTATTGACATATTATAAGAATACCGGAAGTGCCACAAGCCCTGTTTTTACACATATTACCGATAGCATGGGACATGTGCAATCAATTAACTATTGGCATTATTATAATGGTTATTCTATTCCTCATTTCTATAAAGATGAGAATGATAGCCTGAAATTATTTGTTGGTTCTGCTTCCGGATTTACTTTCTACTATCGTGATATTGAGCAAAATATTCTAGGAAACTTTGGAATAGATACAAACTTACTATATACAGATGTGGTAGATACACTTTATTCTATAATGAGTTTCGTTAACGAGGGAAATATATTGCAATCATATACACCAGGATTTAGATCTTCTCCAGTGGTTTATGATTTTGATAATGATGGTTGGTTAGATTTTATTACTGGAACATTTTCTGGAGGATTAACCTATTTCAAAGGCACTCCACCTCCTGGTGTTGGTATTGAAGAAACAACAGTATTTCAAATACCTGAAATCAATGCCTACCCTAATCCTACTTATGATATTTTATATATTGATATTCCACAAACCGAGAAGCTTAAGGATATAGAAGTAAGAATATATGATTTAACTGGTCGATTAATAAAGCAGAAACAATATCATGCTAATGCACAAACTCAGGTAAATACTAATGATTTGACCAGAGGAATATATGTTGTTGAAGTAATGCTTCAGAATAATAAACACGAAAGAGCTTCTAAGACTTTTAAACTTGTGAAGTTGTAATCTTTAAAAGTATTTTAATAGAAAAAAGGCTAAATTTCAAAAAATTTAGCCTTTTTTATTTTATCCACCAAAGCTTCAGCGTAGGTGAACCTTAGCCTTTAAACTTTAGCCTTTTGCTTTTTTTAGGTATGCATTCCTCCACAAACGCTAATCACCTGTCCAGTAACATAGCTCGAAAGGTCAGAACCTAAGAACAAACAAACGTTAGCAACATCATCAGCTTCACCTTCGCGTCTTAGCGGAATACTTTGTACCCATCCTTTACGAACATCATCAGGTAGTTTATCAGTCATTGCAGTGGCAATAAAACCTGGAGCAACAGCATTAACTCTAATGCTTCTTGAACCTAATTCCTGCGCAATAGACTTTGTAAATCCAATTAAGCCAGCTTTTGATGCTGAATAATTTGATTGACCAGCATTTCCTTCAATACCAACAACAGAGCTCATATTAACGATTGATCCACTTCTTTGCTTAAGCATTACTCTCTGAACTGCTTTTGTCATATTGAAGATAGACTTTAGGTTTACTGTAATTACAGCATCCCAATCAGCTTCTGACATACGCATCAAAAGGTTATCTCTGGTGATTCCAGCATTATTAACCAATATATCGATACGACCAAAGTCAGCCATTACATCAGCAATAAGCTTCTCTGCATCATCAAACTTAGCAGCATTAGAAGCATACGCCTTAGCATTTATGCCCATTGCCTTCATTTCTGCCTCACTATTAGCAGTATTGTCGTCAAGTGCTAAATCAGTAAAAGCAATATTAGCACCTTCGCGTGCAAAAGTCATTGCTATAGATTTGCCAATACCACGAGCAGCGCCGGTAATCAAAGCTGTTTTTCCATCTAATAATCCCATAAAATTGAATTTTATAATAGTTTAAATATTTTCGAATTTCAGCCTGCAAAGATAATCAAATTCTGAAACTGTTTTTTTTGAATTGGAAAGGATGGTAAAGATTTGTAAGGGATAGTAAAGGGTTGTAAGGAGTGGTAAAGAATGGTAAAGGGTTGTAAGGAATTGTAAAAGATTGTAAAGAAGGGTAAAGGATTGTAAAGAATGGTAAAGAATGGTAAAGAATGGTAAAGGATTGTAAAGTGTCGTAGGGTCAACTTACAATTCCTTACCACCCTTTTACGCCGAAGTGCAGCAAAGGCAATTTACAACACCTTACCACCCTTTACGCCG
>JAOZKO010000250.1 GCA_029935325.1 Bacteroidales bacterium | reverse complement strand
TACTCAACATAACGAAACGGGTTATTTAGAGATTGTTTTCGACAATCTAAGCCTTGACCCGCACAGTGACCCTGAAGTAATTTGGGATAAAGGTCTCGTACGTTTAACTGATATAGATGGAAATACAAGACCTTATCCAGTATCCTATTTAGGAGATAAAACAGGAAATAAAACAACTCCACTTACATTAGTAATTCAGGATCCTGATTTTATACCTGATTCAGGTTCTGGCTCTACTTATTCGTTGGACGTAAACGCTGCAAATACAGCAAATTATCATCCATCATATAAACTATATTTAATAGCTAATAATGGAATAGATGCTAGTGGAAATGCAATTCCTACAAACGATATGCATTTCAACGAAGAAAGTATTTTGCCTAGTAGCAATGACTTTACAGAAGGAAACCGAAAAACCTATATGGCAATTCGGTCAGTTGATGTAAAAAAGGAAGTTGAGTCTTATATCTCTAGTCCTGTAGTTTTAATGGCTCAAAGAACATCTAAGCCCCTGGCACCAAGTGCTCCAATAGGCCCAAAATATGCAACAAGACCTAACTTTTACGGTAAATCCACTTATACTTTTGATGTAAAAGTAAACGCCACAAATAGAGTTCCGTATAGCCTTGTTTTCTATCGAGGAAGTGCAGACTTAATTCTAAGTACTTTATACAAAAAGGATACTATTGAACAAATATGGAATGACTTAAATAATTTGCCCAATTCCGAAGCTAAATACGATACTGGACTGTGGAGCATATTAGTAAATGTTATTAATAGTGGCAGTGGTTTTTCCACTTACACAGCTACAGATTATACCTATACTTGGCCAACTCCTGATAATGAGGACTATTTTATATCTTATGATTCCAATGTTGATGTTGATTTTGAATCGTTAAGTGAGGAAGAATTATTAGATTATGTATTTAATAATCCTTTTGATGTCACAGTTGACAATCCTTTTGATTTAGGTATTTCTTATGATGTTTATGGAAAAAGCATCCTCGCAACTGATATTGTTAAAAAAGCTATTCATTCAGCATTTGTACCTCTAAATGAGCAACCACCCGTTTTTAACTATATTAAAACTGGTAAACAAACCTCATCCGAAAAATCAATCTTCAGGGATACAAACGGCAACCTCCTTGATGCTGCAACCAATGATTTGTTCCCAATGATAAAAAAGTACGTTGATAGCGGTGATACCTATTTACGTTTTACTGATTACACTTTAGATGGAGCTTCATCAAGTATGTATTTCTATTTGGCTATGGAAATGTCTGATAAATTCAAATTTAGTCCTCCAAGCCCAGCAGTAGGTCCAGTATTTATGGTAAATTCTGCGGCTGTTGATAAGCCCCAAATAAGAAGTGCTAAAACACGACTTCAAGATTCAATAATGGAAATTGATGCAGCTATCACTTTTGAAATTAATGAGTATCTTCCAAGTGATAATGTTACTAAGATTAAACTATATCGAGCATTAAGCGAAGAGGATGCGTTATCAATTCGTTCAATGCAACATATCAAAACATTTAGTTTAGAAGATGAAATAATTGATGATTTTGCAGATGATGCTAATCCATTATTCGGAGAAGATTTGAATTATCGAATAGTTGCTGTAAAAGAAATTCAAGAAATTGAAGATGTAGTAATTATCAATCCACAAGTTCAAACTGTTGAAATAGAATCTTTACCTTCTGATACTATAAAAATCAGTCTGGTTGATTCCGTTAATCCTGATGCGCCAGAAATAGTATCATCAAATACTGTAACAGCGACAGTGGTTCGCACAGACAGCTTATCAGAAGTGGTGTTGAAATGGAATCCTGCTTGCTATAATGGAAAATATCGCTTGCAAAAGATGAATTCTATGGGCAATTGGGCAGATGTTTATTCTGTTAGCTCAAAATCAGAGCCAATGCAATATCCACCATTGGATAGTAGTCAAAATCCTGATTTTACTAACTTTTCAGAAACAGCTCTTTTAGCAAGAAAAGATGGTAATGGCAATAAAATATATCATAGATATAGAGTAGTTGTTGAGAATTCTTCAGGATTGTTTAATAGTTATCAAAATGAAATAACTCTTGCCACAGGATTAAATGACTTGGCTCGAACAAACGATTTCTTCAGTTTTGAAGATAATTCACAATTACATTCCCTAGATACATTGCAGTCTGTAGCATTCAATGAGGGAAGTTGTTCTCCTGATACTATGAAATTTAAGTTCTTAGAATTTGTACTACCAGCAGGGCATAATACTATATTAAGCATAGCTATTACTTTAAAGGATGACCTTGATAATGAATCTACAAAAACTATATCTAATCCTTCTTTCAATGATGAGCTTACTTTCAATACATCAGATGGAATACAATTAGACAATTCAAATCCAAATAGGATTTATACAGTAACAACAAATATTACAACTGATTATGTTGATATTGATAATAATGCAATTGCTTCTTTCAAGCAAGTTTTTATATTAGACTACTTAAATGGTAGGTATAATAATCTTTGGACTCAAAGGCTTGATATGCTACCTATTGTTACAGAAGCAGCCATTGTATCAGTTAAAGATAAACTAATTGTAATTGGCGGTACAGATGGAGCAAACGGTATAAATAATGTTAGAGAATATGGCTTTACTTCTAATGAAATTATTGAGAAAAATGATTGGGAAGACCGTATTCAGTGTCTAGCTGTTGAATTTGAAGATGAAGCTTACATTATTGGAGGATATCAAGGAGACCCTACAAATATTATATCAGAACTGAATAAATATGACCCTGCAAGTGATACCTGGAATATTGTAAATAATATGCCATTTAATGCAAGACTAAATGCCGTATTTGTTAGGTATGAGGATAAATTTTACTATGGTTTAGGTGAAGATGAATCAGGAAATGCATTATCTGATTGGTGGGAATATGATATTGTTAATAATACTTGGACAGGAAAGAATGATGCTCAAACACCAATTACTCAAGCATCTTACTTCGTACTGCATGATGGAATATACGTGATTGGAGGCAAAACAGATAATGGCGAAACATTTGACTGTTGGAGGTATGACATAAATAGTGGTAATTGGGTTCAAATTGCTTCATTGCCAAATCCAAATAATGAAACTGGATTATATCAAAGTGCAGGCTTTTCAAATGACGACAGTTATGGTTATGTATGTGGAGGAGCAAACTCTGCTACCGTTTTCTCACAAGATGTTTGGAGATATTGCATACAGAATGATGAATGGTGTAAAGTATCTAATTTTAATGGTGATGCTGCCAGAATTCAAAGCTCTGTAGTTGTTATAAACAATAGTGCTTACATCATTGGAGGATATAAACAAGATGGAACTGTATGTGAAGAAATATGGGAATTTACTTTTTAATTAAAAGATATTTATTATGAGTACATACTTAATATGCAACCGAGAAATAGAGATAGTTGATGGTAAAGAACGATTCAAAAACGATGGAAAAGAACATGCATTGCCAAAGTTTAGAGTTGCCAAATGTACAATTCTGGAAGATAAAAAAACATCAGAATATGAGATGATTGATAATCAGTATCCTTCGGACTATAATGATGTTATTAAAGCTCTTGATAATAATAGCCTGGCAACAAACTTGAAAGGAACAAGTAATATGTTCTTTGAATTATATAATGACATGCTCCATAGTCAGGAGCGTTCCGATATTCTTGTTTTTATTCATGGCTTTGCTAATTCTTTTCAAGACAATTTAGACCATATTGCTAAATTGAACGCTATATTTATTAAAGAGGGTTCACCAATTAAACATATTATTTATATTTCTTGGCCAACACGAAATCATAAAGTTTTTACTTACTGGAATGACCAAAAGGATGCTGAAGAAACAGGAAGAGTTTTAGCAAGGGTTTATGATAAAATGCATGACTTCTTTATTGAGCTTTTCAAAATTCATAAGAGGGAAAATTGCAATAATAAAATTCACTTAGCAGCTCATTCAATGGGTAATCAAGTGTTGCAACATATGCTTGAAAATATTCCGAACCGAAAAATTCACACTATGTTTTCTGAAGTTTTACTCTTACATTCGGATGTAAAAGACACTGTGTTTGAAAAGGGTGAAGCCTTTACAAAGCTTGAGAAACTAGCAGAACGAACCCATCTGTATATTCATAAAAGCGATGATGCACTTTGGATTTCCAGATTTACAAAGAACCTTAATAAAAGACTTGGCAAAAGAGGCCCCAGAAATAGAAATATCCTAAATTCTGAGACTTATATTGTTGATACAAGTAATGTAAAGTCGGTTGAGTCCTTGCGTCAGCGTCTTTGGGATCATTGGGGGTATATCGAAAGCAAACCCGAAATAAATGATATTATTGAGGTTCTCAAAGGAATAGATAGCGAATTTATATCTGGCAGGAAAAAGAAAGGTGGGGAAGGGAATTATTATTATTTGTAGAAAGTGACTTGTCCTGAAATAGGTTGACTATAAAAGTCAATAAATTTTAGGATTATGAG
>JAOZKO010000249.1 GCA_029935325.1 Bacteroidales bacterium | reverse complement strand
ATGTCTTTTGAAATACTCGTTTCGCTCAAGCCAAACTCATCAATAGTAATTCCTAGGCTATTGATCATGCTTACCGATATATTCTTAGAAGCAAAGTTTGTAAAAGAAGATTGTATTTGGATATGGTTGGTGGCAGGATTGGGGAATATTTTGAAATATTTTTGAGTGGATAGATTGTTTGTACCGCTGCTTAAATCTTGAAAGCCATATTCAAGGAATCTAGCTCCATTAAGTTTTAACCAAGCGTACTGTGCTTGTTCTCCATCCATTAGTTTAAATGCAATATAGTAATCCTTATAGTTTCTGTAGTCATAAGGCAAATGGCCTAAATAAAATTCAGGGAAATAATAAATTGCCTGATCAATTAGTATTGATTTATCTGCACTCCAGTGATAATTTGAGCCAATTGCTTCATATTCATCTAGAATGTCTATCCAAGATTCATGTTCTTCATGTTCACAAATAAGTACTTCATTATTTCTATTTGGTATTAAAAATAATTTGGAGTGAGCTCCACCATAAATAGTATAATCTATTAGGCCATCTCTATTTACGTCTATTGTATTCCTTCCTACTACTTGAGTACCAACTGAACTTACGTTCCAATATGGCCAACTGCAAAATGATTCATCATATTCGTAAGATAAAATATTGTCTCCTTTTTGTCCTGCTGCAAAATAACTTGGTGTTGATAAAATAAATCTTCTTGAGGGGAGTGATAATGCACTATAATACTCTGAACTATCCTTTGAAACTGATAATACAAAAGCGTGATAAAAAATATCTTCTGCTATTAAATTACCATTAATATCAAGCTGACCCTCGCGTAAACCAAAGCTAATCATGGATCCATTGGATGAAATATTGGTATAAAAATCATCAGAAAGGCCAAGTGCTTTTTCTATATCGAAACTATCTATATCCTCTGAAGGAGAAATAAAGACACGGTATTCAGAAATAGAAGTTTGTATACTATTAGTACTAAAATTGACTTTAATATCGCGGGCAGAATTATTATTGCCAACATCTTGGATAGAGGGCTTATTAACGGGGCTTATATATGACCTTAAGTAAAACTTCGATGAAGGATTAGAAAGAGTATTCCCAAATGCACTTCCAGGTTTGCTCATATTTAATACATGAATTTTGTATGCTGTATTGGCTGTAATAGCCTCCCCATTTTTATCCACGCTAGAGCTAGACAAGAAAAAACTATTTGTGAAAGAAGTCCAATTAGTATCTACTGGAATGCGATAGTATTTGTCTTCGGAAAGAGCAGTCATGATATCCAAATCATTTGCTGTAGAATCGTTGGCCTTGGCTACAATAACTCTATATTCCGAAAATTGGTATTCATTAAATGCTTTGGTGAAAGATACTTGAATATCTCGGCCATCAGAAAAGTCATGACTGTCTTCACCTACTACCGATGTTGCTCCAGAGGGGAGACCTTCCCCAGCAATTATAGCTTCTGTTACTTCTTCCTGATAGGCCATATCAACCGCCCACATACTGTGCAATAAGTCGTAATGTAACCTGAGCCACGCATAATGATACTCATCTCCAATCAATTTTCTTAGCCCCA
This sequence comes from Bacteroidales bacterium, assembly GCA_029935325.1. Lineage (GTDB taxonomy): Bacteria > Bacteroidota > Bacteroidia > Bacteroidales > UBA1556 > UBA6267. Next base: position 2,936 of record JAOZKO010000249.1, on the reverse strand, counting down.
GGAAACCTTCGCGATTATGAGACCATTGTCCAACCGAAAACTCTCTGGAGTTGGTGATATATTGAATGTTTATGGTGTTTTTTGTTGACCATATTTGTTCATCATCTATTGTTTCGTTAAAAAAGAAAAGAGATGCGCTATCACTATGTACAGCTACTTCACAGTACTCCGATGGTTTAATTTGAAAATAATAAGTATGATTTTCGCTTTGTGTTGGGCCATCTACTCTAACAATCATTTTAAGATGTAGGCTGTAATCAATAATTCCATCCTTATTGATGTCGATTCTTATATCTTCTCTTTCAGAGAACTTGGCATTTGGACTCAAGCTAGAGTAATATTGTTGACCATTTACAGCTGATAAAAATGCAATATACATTAGAATAAACAAGGGGAGTATTCTTGAGATAGAAAAATTTGTTCTTTGTTTTTTACTTATAATTAGTATTGATTTATTATGATACATAAGTCTGGTTTTTTCTATAAGATTTACTCTATAATTATTTTATGGCTTTCAATAACTTGCCCTTCATTTTTCACTAAGAATACATACAAGCCCGGAGAATAATAACTGATGTCTTTCATGATGCTTCCATTAATAATATCAAACTGATCAACTACCTTTCCCAAAGCATTGAGTACGGTTATTGAAAAGGTGTTTGTTGTTTCATTGGGCTTAGTTGTATTTATTTGAAGTTGATGATGAGCAGGGTTAGGGAAGAAATGAATATTTGATATTTTTAAAGAGTTATTGGTACTGCTATTCACATCTTCAAAGCCATACTCAATAAACTCTCGACCATGCATTTTTAGCCAAGCATATTGAGGAGAGCCACTATCCATTATACAAAGCCCAATCATATATTCATAATTATAAGCTGTTGATTGTAAATGACCCCAACGGTGATAATGATCAACAAACCAAGCGTTATGGTAATCAATTACAATAGCTTCATCTTCATACCAGTTATAATGATCTCCAATGGCATCCTCCTCAGTCAATATTTTCACCCAATTTTCATGTTCAGGGTGATCACAAATTAACACTTTATTATTTCTATTAGGAGTAATTCGCATGATGACAGACGATCCACTATTCCCATACCTAACGCTTCCATAAACATGAAAGTCCGCCAGCCCATCTCTGTTTAAATCAATATCCGCTTCGCCACCTGTTTGTGTAGCTCTAATACCTGACCAATAGGGCATATCAGAAAATGCATAATCGCACTCATACACATTAATATTATCTCCTTCTACTTGTCCGGCAAGCATGAAATTTGGATTGCTCAACACTATTCTATCAGATGGTGATGACAGAGTGCTAGTGATAGAGTTGATGCTATCTGCTACTGAAAGCACAAATATCTGGTATGCTTTATTATCATCAATTCCATCTCCACTACTATCTTTTTGTTCTTGCAGATGAATGCTTACAGTGCTATCGCTAGTTGGATAGCTTGTATAATATTCATTTGAAAGTATCCAAGCTCCAGAGGCATCAAAATCTGCAACATCTTCAATATCTACAATAAAAACTCTAAACTCGTTTAAAAAATCTTGATTTTCTGGGCACCGAAACGATACTTCCATATCTGTTGCTGAATTATCATCGCCCCTATCGTAGGCTATAGGAGTATTTGTCGCCAATGCATAGGCTTGTAAATTTATAATGTTTGATGGGTTCGATAGCGTATTATCGTCAATCTTTCCACTTTGTGCCACATTTAAAATATAGGCTTTATAATCAACAAATTTTTCAATAGGATCACCATCTTTATCAATGGTTGCTTCTGTTAAATTGCATGTTTGGGTAAAGCTGATGTCAGCTGGGTTTACCACAATAGAATAATAATATTCTTCTGACAGTTGACTCATAACAGAAACATTATTAGCTGTTGAATCATTTGCTTTTGTAATAATAATGCGATACTCAGAATACAAAAGTTCATCAAAAGCTTTTGTAAAAGAAACATCAATATCTCTACCGTCAAAGTAGTCGTGTTCGTCAGTTGCATAAACAGATGTAGCAAAAACGGGTAGTTCTTGTCCGGCAAATACAGGTTCTTGAGGAGTTTCATTAAAGGCATAATCAACAGCCCACATCACAAATTCTTCACTATAATTTATCCGGAGCCAAGCATAATGATTTTGGTCATCGACATTTAATCGCAATCCTAGAAAAGCCTCACGAACATTCGTCCAGTTTCCTATGGAGTCGTCTTCATAGTTTAATTTAAGGTGATGAATATGTGTTTCATTAGAGATAGACCAATCTAAGATGTCATTTATTGGTTCATCGAAAAAAATGGCTGAGGCGCTATCGTTGGTAAGAGCAACTGAAGTATTATCGTTTGAGTAAATTGTAAATAGATAATTATAATTATTGGGATCATGATAATATCGATGGAATAATATGAAATCATTTTGACCATCGTTATTGATATCCAAATAAATACTATCTTTACTAATCATCTCTTCATCAGGAGTAATATCAGTATAAATCACTTGCCCAAATAATGTGCTAATACTGATAGCAAAAGTGATTATTGAAATACTTAGAAATCTACTGCTTGCTTTAAAAATTGTAAATATGTTTTTCATATTGTTTATTTTATTCTATAATTACTCTATGAGTCTCCAAAATACCATTCTCATCTTTTATAATAAAGAAGTATAATCCAGAAGGATAGTGGCTGATGTTTTTTGTGATATCATGATTTCTTATTTGAAACTCCTCTGTGAATGAGCCCATACTATTAAAAATAGTTATTGAAATTCTATGATTAACAGATGAGGAAACGGAGGAGCGTATTTGAATAGTATTTGTTGCAGGATTTGGAAAGATGATGAAATTGTTTTTTGTATTTATTTCATTTGTTCCACTTGTGATATCAACAAAGGCGTATTCTAAAAACTTTGAACCATTCATTTTA
>JAOZKO010000248.1 GCA_029935325.1 Bacteroidales bacterium | reverse complement strand
GCATACTTACGCAAAGAAGTTCTATTGGTACAAAAGTTTATGAAGAAGATTCAGACACATCTTGAAAGATAACAAATCAGTGTCGATTATTACGAAGTTTGAACTAGAAGAAATCCTTATATAACTGACACTGAAAGGGTCAAGCGTGAATAACCATGGGGGGAGCCCAAGGTTATGAATGCTAATTCTTGGGGTTTTGGCGGTATTTTTGTTTTTTTACAAAAATAGTGTCAAAACATAATTCCTTAAGGTTTGTAATTGATTAAAGCTAATGGCTTTATTGTATAGGGTTTAATAAAATCTTATCTAAAAACTAATTTAGATTATTGAGTAGACTACCTAAGCGATTGAAATGCTGATTAGTAATATGGTTTTTACTTTAATCAATAGTTCGTTGAGTGTTTGCTTCTCGCGAAGACGCCAAGACGCAAAGGGTTGATTTTGTGATTATTATACATTATCGCACAAAGCTGTAATCGTCTGATTGTGTGATTTATATAAAATATTAACGGAGTATTGTTTAATAGTTCAAAGTAAATAATTTATTAAAAATATCAGAGCTTTTTACTTGAGTTTCTACGCCTTCTTCACTTTTTACTTCACGCATCTCCACTAGCTCAAAAATTTGAGTAAAGCAAAAGAAAGTACGGAATATGTAGATATTAACTAAATCAATACTAGGCTTAGGGTGGGGGACATCAGGAACATCTCTTATTAAGTCAAAGAAGTGAATGTACTTGGCTGATTAAAACTTCACATCATGATATTCATTGCCGTATTTTGCAAGCATAATTAGGCTGATTCCAAATGCCATCTGTCCCATTTCCATTGCGGATTTGCCATCAAATACAGACCAATTAATCCTAAATCCAACGCCTTCAATTAGGGATTTAAGAATATTCCGAGGGTTATTATCAAGCCTATTAATTCGTTTGCTAGCTGTCCAAACTCCATCTGTATTCCTAAAAATTCCTGCTTTTTCCATTAAAAAAATCCAAAATGCAGATTCTTTACGATAGTTTTGATATTCCTTAGGAAGGTGAGTTGCTATTTTACTAATATCGCAACTGCTTTGAGGCCAGTTATCTATTTCATCAATATTAATGGACTCTTGTTTTTTTAATTTAGATATTATTAATTCAGCCCAATTGAATAAATCAATTTTATGGAAAATTTCATCTTCAATTTTTCTTCTAAAACCAAATGGAGATTTTAGATTGAATAAATCATAAAGCACGGTATGAATATCAGCAGGAGATAAACCATCTAATAATTCATCTCTCTTATTGTTCTCAAAGTGAAGGTAAGCAAATCCAAGTGTATCGTCCATAGTGTCAATTAAAACATCAAAAATAGTCATTTTGTTGCTGGGTAGTCAGGGCAAATCTAAAGGTTTGCCCTAGATATAGCGAGATATAATTTATGTTATTTATGTAATTTTTGTATATCTTTGTGCTCGCATTATTATATATTTAATCACTTTAGAATTATTTACATGAAAATTATTAAATTTATTTTACTATTTGGTTTTTTACTGTTAATGACAAAAGGTTATTCTCAGAACGATACTTTAATTGCCAAGGATGGGACTGTGCTTGTTGGTGAAATTAAAGAAATGACCAGAGGTGTTGTGTCTATGGAAACTAGTTTTAGCGATTCTGATTTTAAAATAGAATGGCTTAATGTAAAGAAAATGATTTCTACAAGATCTTTTAGAGTGAATTTGACAAATGGTGATAGATTATTTGGTCCTATTGAGATGCATGATTCTCTATCGACTGTTGTTATTATTGATCAAGAGCATGGCGAAGTAAGTGTAGCTATTGAATCAATTGTATATATTAAGCATGTTGAAGGTGGACAGATTTGGGATATCCTTAATTTAGCCTTAGATGTGGGATATTCTTATACTAAGACTAATAATTTACATCAATTAAATGGTTCTCTAAATGCTGATTACTATACTAATGTTTGGGGTGCTGATATTTATGCTACTACAGTGCAGAATGTTCAGGATGATGTAGATCCCATAAGTCGTAATAGCGCTGGACTAGGTTTTAAATTATTTTTCAGACATGGTTATTTTGGTGGTTTAAATGCTGATTATTTTAGCAATAATGAGCAGCGTTTAGATTTACGTAGCAATTATGATGTTAGTATTGGTAAGTTCTTTGCTCAAACCAATAAGCTATATTTCAGCACAGCATTAGGTATTGCTTATTCTATCGAAAACTATGCTGATACATTGCCTGAAAGGCAAAGTGTGGAAGGTAAGCTTGGATTTGAACTTAGCTTATTTGATACTGGTGATTTGAGTATGTTTACAAAACTATACTTATATCCAAGTATTACAGAGAAATATCGCCTTAGGACACTTTTAAACTATACTGTAAAATACGATTTGCCAAGGGATTTCTATATTAAGTGTGGTATTGATTATAATTATGATAATAAACCCATTGAAGGCGTTGATCCAGATGATTATGTGATTACAGCTGGGATAGGTTGGGAGTTATAATGCATAAAAAAAGCCGCCCCGGTAAGGGCGGCCATGCGGACTCAATTATACCGCTGAAAATATTAAATCATAGCCAAAGCTTGATCTAAATCAGCGATAATATCTTCTATATCTTCTATTCCTACAGCAAAGCGTACAAGACCATCAGTAATATGCGCTTCTTCACGTTGTTGCTTTGGTATTTTAGAATGTGTCATTGATGCTGGATGCTGAATTAATGTTTCAACACCACCAAGGGACACAGCTAGTAAAGCTAAATGTACATTATCCATTAATACTTTTCCAGCTTTAAATCCACCCTTAACTTCAAAGCTTATTACAGAACCAGGTCCACTCATCTGTGATTTTCCTAATTCATATTGAGGGTGTGATTTTAATCCAGGATATTTTACCCACTCTACTTTAGAGTGATTCTCTAGATATTCAGCTACTTTCATAGCATTTTCTTGTGCTCTGTCAATACGTATTCCTAAAGTCTTAAGACCACGGATAACCATATAGGCTTGATGTGGATCCATATTGCTACCAATATTTACCATTGCACCACGAATAGCTGCATAATATTCTTCAGTTCGTGTAACAACTATTCCTGCAACAATATCAGCATGTCCGTTGATAAACTTAGTCATAGAGTGTAAAACAATATCAACACCCATATCCAAAGGTTTTTGCAAATATGGAGAGCTAAATGTATTGTCAATACAAACAGGAATACCATGAGCATGAGCTACTTCAACAACTGCTTTAATATCAGTAATACCCATTGTAGGATTAGCAGGAGTTTCAATATAAATCAATTTAGTATTTTCTTGAATTGCATTTTTAACATTATCAGCATCAGTAGCATCTACATAAGTTGACTCAGCTCCAAATTTCTTAAATAGAGTTTCCATTACAACTCTAGAAGGGCCATATACTGCATTATGACTTACAATATGCGAGCCTGCTCCCAATAAAGCAAAGTAAACAGCTGTTACAGCACCCATTCCTGAGCCACAAGCCACACCGCGATATCCATTTTCAAGTTCGGCAATAGAAGTCTCTAAAGCATTAATGGTAGGATTGCCAATGCGAGTATAAATATATCCATCGTCTTCGCCAGCAAAACAAGCAGCACCATGGTCAGCGCTTTTAAAAGAGAAAGTTGATGTTTGGTAAATTGGTACAGTTGCACTTCCGAATTCGTCAGTAAACTGTCCTGCGTGAATAAGTTTTGAATTAAAACCTAGTTTTTTTGTATCCATAATCTTTGTAATTTATTTAGTGTGCATACATTATGCACGATTTGTGTTTGATTTTCAAGAGCGCAAAGATAATTTATTTTTTTGCATTATGGATTTTAAATAAGGTCTAAATTATGCCCTAAATATCTATATCCTTTAATTAGAATAGTCAGAATACACAATGCTTAGATTTTGAAAATGAGTTTTGAGGTTGATGAATCAAGTGGAGATATCATTAACGTTTTTTCATAAAAAATCATACAATCCTTAATAGATTTTTAAGTATTTTTGTAGTCTAATTATTAAACAAATTAAAGCTCAATATCATGTTATCAATAGGAGATACAGTAAAGGTACATTATACAGGAAAATATGCCAATGGTAATGTTTTCGATTCCACTGCAGCATCAGAACCAATTTTATTTACCATCGGTGACGATTTGATGATTCCAGCTTTTGAGGAGGCCGTAATGAGCATGAATGAAGGTGATATTAAAATTATTGATCTAAAAGCTGCAGATGCTTATGGCGATTATGACGAGGATTTATTGATGGAAGTAAAAAGGGCTGAGGTTTTTGGTGATAAGGAAATTAAGAAAGGTGATACTATTCAAGCACCCACTGATGAGGGAGTAATGGTTTTTAAGGTGCACAAAGTAGGAGAGGAGAAGGTGATTCTTGATGGAAACTCTGAAATGGCAGGTAAAGATGTTGTATTCGAAATCGAGCTTTTAAATGTAATGAAGGGAGATGGTGAATTGGCGGATTTTGAGGACTCAGAT
>JAOZKO010000247.1 GCA_029935325.1 Bacteroidales bacterium | reverse complement strand
CGAGTGTGCTCTAATTGTCTACCATCCCGATAGTTATCGGGACCACCATCCGAGCATAACTGTATATACATACAGCAAAAAAGCGGTGGAACCGCTTTTTAAAAAACTGAGCGAAAAACGGGACTCGAACCCGCGACCCTGACCTTGGCAAGGTCATGCTCTACCAACTGAGCTATTTTCGCGTTATTAAAAGAACTATTCTCATAATTTTGAGGGTGCAAAGATATAGATTTTTTAAAACCATGAATCAATTTTTTTATTTTTTTTTAGGACTAAGGTGCTTTTTGTTAAATAACTCGCCTAATAGACAGTAGGTCAGATGTGTATGAAAATATTTTGTTTTTAATTTTTTATTCCCATACCTTAGTTATCTTTGCAAAGAATTTTATAAATTTTGTATGAAGATTAAATTAAAATTATTCTGGTCGTTTTTACTACGGTACTTTGGCCAAGGGCTACTTTTTGTAGTTCCTATCTCTGCTACTGTATTTGTTTTGTATTTTCTATTTGAGAAAATTGACACCATTTTACATCTCGATATTCCTGGTTTAGGGTTGCTAATTATTATTCTTGGAGTAAGTGCAATAGGTTTTATCGGTACAAAACTGGTCACAACACCATTATTTAAGTGGGTAAATAGGATTATTAATAAAACACCATTAATTAAAATTATTTATAGCTCAGTGACGGATTTGCTGTCTGCATTTGTAGGAAGCAAGAAAAAATTTACACAGCCTGTTTTAGTAAAGCTATCAGCAAATACTGATACCAGTCAAATTGGATTTCTTACCCAAACGGATCTAAAAGATTTAGGAATAAGCGAGGGTATGGTTAGTGTATTTATTCCTTTTGCATATAGTATTATGGGAAATGTATATATAGTACCAAAGAGCAATGTAAGTAAGATTTCTGCATCACCAACGGAGACAATGAAGTTTGTAATCTCTGGTGGTATAACTAATGTTAGTGAGCAAAGAATAAAAGAAGAAAACAAATTAAAAGATAAATAATATGGAATGGAAATTATCATCTATACAGAAGAGTGAGATTGATGTGCGTATAAGCAGTATAATTGAAAATGAATCAGTATTATTAAGCAATAGAGAATCACTGCAACTAATACTTAATTGCATTGACTTAACAACTCTTGAAGGTAGCGATACCGACTCTAAAGCATTAGAATTATGTCGCCAAGCAAGGTCCTTCAAAAATAATGGACATGATATTCCCAATGTTGCTGCAGTATGCTTTTATCCACCATTCGCTGCTATTGCTAAAGCACAATTAAAAGGTACAGCAATAAATGTAGCTTGTGTGGCAGGAGCATTCCCTAGTGGTCAATCACCATTGGCAGTAAGAGTTGCCGAAGTAAAATACGCTGTTGAGCAAGGTTCTGATGAAATAGATATGGTAATCTCTAGAGGTAAGTTTCTGGAGGGAGATTATAATTTTGTTTTTAATGAGGTAAAAGCAATTAAGGAGGCTTGTGGCAAAGCTCATTTAAAGGTTATATTAGAAACTGGCGAACTTGTGGATCTAGCAAATATTAAATTAGCATCAGAAATAGCAATTGCCGCAGGTGCTGATTTTATTAAAACTTCCACAGGAAAAGTTCAGCCAGCAGCAACATTAGAAGCTTTTATTATAATGTTGGATGTGATAAATGCGCACTATAAGGAAACAGGGAAGATGATAGGGATAAAACCAGCAGGAGGTATCTCGGAGGTAAATGTTGCAATAAATTATTTAAAAGTACTAGAAAATGTACTTGGTGAAAAATGGATGTCAAATAAATATTTCAGAATTGGCGCTAGTAGGCTGGCAAATAGGGTGCTAGAAGAACTTATGAGCTAATAGAAATTGGTGAAAGCATAGTTTTATAAGAATCTAAAATTTTATTAGAGGTATTAAATCGTGTCAGCAAGAAAACGCACTATTTTACAGTGCTTAGTCAGAAATCATCAAGTTCGAGGCTTGCGAAGCGCTGAATAACAATAAGTTTACTTTTGTAAATGTTTGTTTTCAGCACAAGCATAACGAAGAAATTGGTGTTTTCTGGCAAGCGCTAAATAAAAAACTTTATATGATATTAATTATGTCTCGATTTTTTTCCTATTTTTACGACCCTTTTTAAGGGAGCAAACACATTTTAAACAACACATAAAATTTACACATATGAAAGTTTATCAAGCTAACGAAATTAAAAATATCGCTCTGGTTGGCGGGGCGAAATCCGGAAAGACCACATTGGCAGAAGCCATGCTTTTCGAAGGAGGATCTATTAAACGTCGTGGAAATATTGACGATAAGAATACTGTTTCTGATTATCGAGATATCGAAATTGATAAGGAGAACTCAGTAGTGTCAACAATAATGCATACGGTTTATGATGGAACTAAAATAAATATTATAGACACACCTGGTACAACTGACTATGTGGGTGAAGTAGTATCAGCATTAAACGTTGCAGACACAGCCTTATTGGTTGTTGATGCTCACGAAGGTTTGAATGTAGGTGTTGAAATTGGCTGGAGAAATACTTCACGCCTTGTAATTCCGGTTGTTTTTATTATTAACCAACTTGACCACGAAAAGGCAAATTTTGATGAGACTTTAGCTCAATTGCAAAATGCTTATGGTGATAAAGTTACACTAGCTCAGTATCCTGTTAATCAAGGTGCTGAATTTGATACCGTTATTGATTTGGTTTATATGAAGCAAATCAAATACACAAAGGGTGGAGGAGATGCAGAAATTACTGATATCCCTGATTCAGAAAAAGATAAGGCTGAGGAATTGCAAAAAGCATTAATCGAAGCTGCTGCTGAAGGTTCTGAGGAATTGATGGAAATCTATTTCGAGAATGATACATTGACCATCGATCAACTTAGAGAAGGAATTAGACTAGGAGTTGCAAATAGAGCGTATTTCCCTGTTTTTATTACTTCTGCCAAGGAATGTATTGGTGCAGGTCGTATTCTTGAGTTTATTGCCGCTTCAGCTCCATTGCCAAAGCGTCGCTATCGTAAAACTAATGAAGGCGTAAAAATGCATTCTAATCCTGAAGATCATACTGCTTTATTTATCTTTAAAACAGAGATTGAACCACATTTGGGTGAGATATCTTATTTTAGAGTTTATGGCGGAGCTGTTACTGAAGGAATGGATTTGATAAATAGTAAAACTAATTCAAAAGAACGTATATCTCAGCTATTAGTTAGCAATGGTAAAACTCGTGAAAAGGTTGAAAAACTTTATGCAGGAGATATTGGAGCTGCAATTAAATTAAAGTCATCACATTCAAATGATACGTTGGTAGATCCTAGCAATAAGAATGTTGTATTAGAAGAAATAATTTACCCTGATCCAGTTTATACCATCGCAATAAAAGCTGATAACTCTAGTGATGATGAGAAAATGGGATTATTATTAAATGAGATGCATAGAGCGGATCCTTCATTTGGTGTTAATTATTCTCGTGAGCTAAAGCAAATGATACTTACTGGTATGGGCGAGCAGCATATTAATTTAATGAAATGGTATTTTGACAAAGTGCATAATATAGAGTTTCAATTCTTTGCTCCAAAAATTCCGTATCGTGAAACTATTACTAAATCAGCAAGTGCTGACTATCGCCATAAAAAACAATCAGGTGGTTCAGGGCAATTTGGTGAAGTACATATGTTAATTGAGCCATATACTGAGGGTTATGAAAATCCATCTCATTTGAATGTAAGAGGAACTGATGTTCACGAACTTGAGTGGGGAGGAAAATTAATCTTTAATAACTGCGTTGTTGGTGGAGCTATTGATACTAGGTTCTTGCCAGCTATTCTTAAAGGAATTAATGAGCGAATGGTTGAAGGTCCTTTAACGGGTTCTTATGCTCGTGATATTAATGTTTATATTTATGATGGTAAAATGCACCCAGTAGATTCAAACGAGATATCATTTAAACTTGCTGGTCGCCACGCTTTCAGCGAGGCCTTTAGAAATGCAGGCCCAAAAATTATGGAACCTATTTATGATATTGAAGTTCTTGTTCCTGAAGAAATGATGGGTAATGTGATGACAGACCTACAAGGGCGTCGTGCAATCATTATGGGCATGGGTACTGAAGGTCACTATCAGAATATTAAAGCTAGAGTGCCTTTGGCAGAAATGAATAGATATAGTACTACTTTGAGTTCACTGACTTCTGGTCGTGGAACTTTCTCAATGAAGTATGCTGAATACCTTCAGGTTCCTGGTGATATTCAAACAGCATTGCTTAAGAAGTACGCTGAAGAAGAAGACGAAGATTAGAACTCTTTTGGTTAAAATAATTAAAGCCTCCTTTATTGAAAAGGAGGCTTTTTTTGGATTCTTAAATTCTGTGACGCTGTTTCTGCTGCACACCATGGCTAACTCATGCCTTTATAAAACACTTGATTGTCAATTAATTGACTGAAGATTAGCAATTATTTTTAAAGAATGAGTGAACTCGCCGCTGTATAGTGGGGAGGCCAGAAACTCAAGCGGGCAAT
>JAOZKO010000246.1 GCA_029935325.1 Bacteroidales bacterium | reverse complement strand
AAGCAATGGTAAAAATAGTCTTTTTATCAGTAATTAAAAATATTTATTAGCATTTCCTATTTTTTAACTAAAAAATTGTAATTTAGCCCAAAATATAATTTAATCTAAAATTTTTAATCATGAGGAATTTAACAATCCTAATTTCTATTTTAATTTTAACAATAAGTGCTGTGGGTCAAAGTGGCTGGCAGACTCTTAATAGCAACTATACCAATAGTTTAAATGACGTATTGGTCGTTGATGATACCCTTGCATTTTGTGTTGGTGGAAATACAACTTCAGGCCATGTACTTGGCACTAGCACTGCCGGTAGTGCGTGGGTTTCGCAAAGCGTTTCCACGGCATCTTTAAATGCTTTGGCTATAACAACTAGTGGTTTTTGGGTTGTTGGAAACCAAGGAAAAATATATGTAACTGTAAATGGTACCACATGGACTGCTCAGACTTCTGGAACTACTGTTGATTTAAATGATATTCAATTTCCTACTGCAACAACTGGCTATACTGTTGGTGGAGCAGGGGTTTTGCGTAAAACCGTAAATGGAATGCTTTGGACTAATCCAATTGTATCTGGAGGAACAACATATACTTTAAATGCAGTTCACTTTACATCAGCTTCCAATGGAGTGATTGGTGGAGATTATAATTTTATAAACGGATTTATAGTACAAACAGTAAGTGGTGGAGGCTATTTTGGCTTACCTATTACCACAATAAGTAAAATTAATGATATCTATTTTACAAGTGCATCAATCGGTTTTGCTGTTGCACAAGGAGGAAATATTTTTAAAACTACCAATAGCGGGAGTTCTTGGTCGGTAGTTAGTAGTGGTACTACAACTAATTTAAATGCAATTCATTTTACCAATGCTTCTTATGGTTATATAGTTGGTGATGGAGGTATGATTTTGAAAACTTCTGATGGTGGAGCAAGCTGGGTTCAGCAGAGTTCGCCAACTACACAAAACCTAAATGGGGTTTCGTGCCTAGATAGTAATATAGTGTATGCAGTAGGAGAAGCTGGTACAATTATTAAAACCACTACTGGAGGAGCATACCTAACTGTTAGTGTGGCAAATGATACTATTTATTGTAATGGATATGCCAATTTAAAAGCTCAGACAGCTTATACAGGCTTTGGTAATCTTACCTTTACTTGGGCTAGTTCACCATACTTAAGCTCAACAAATGACTCACTTACCACAGCAGGTCCGCTTCAACAAAGCGAAACTTTTTATGTGACAGTAACTGATGGCACAATGAGTGCTAATGATTCAGCAACTGTTATTGTTAGTGCTTTGCCTCCTGACTCAATTTGTTTAGTTACAGTTGATGATTCATTAGGCCATAATGTGGTTGTTTTTGAAAAGCATGTGCAAGGAGCAATCGACCATTATAATATTTATGCTGAATCATCTGTTGCAGGAGTATATGATTCCATTGGTTTTATTCCCGCTGATTCGGCTGGAGTATTTGTTGATTCAGCTTCTAACCCTGCTGTAAAAGCATATTCTTATAAAATATCTACTATTGATTCCTGTGGAAACGAAAGCACTTTAAGTGATTTTCATAAAACAATGCACCTAACGATTAACGTAGGTGCTGGTACTTCATGGAACTTAATTTGGACCCATTATGTAGGAATGAATGTGATAACTTATCGTATTTGGAGAGCCGATACATCTATGAATTGGACAAAGATTGACTCTGTACCTGGTACTAATAACTCATATACAGATTTAACCCCCCCTACTACTAGTGGGTTGTTTTATCAAGTGGAAATTATTAGCCCATATATTTGTCAACCATATAATTATAAGGCAAATACTAATTATAATAGTAGCCGTTCTAATACTGCGAATACAATACCTCCAGCATTTACAGCTAATTTTTCAGCAAATGTAACTGCTGGCTATTTACCTCTTACCGTTCAGTTTAGTGACTTATCACAAGGCAACCCAACATCATATTTATGGGACTTTGGCGATGGTGACACTTCTTCATTAGCAAGCCCATCACATACATATACTACTTTAGGACTTAATACGGTGAGCTTGGTTATTAGCAATGGAATAACAACCGATACAATGACTATGGTAGATTATATTGATGCTGGTTATGTAGGAATTAAAGGTCAGGTAAATAATCAAATTGAGATTTATCCAAATCCAATAAAACAAAACCAATCATTGTATATTAAGCATTCTGGTATGAAAGTCGATCAAATTCAAATAATCGACTTATTGGGTAAAGAGATTAATTTCCAGAGCATTAGTTCTGATAATATAACAGAATTGAAGTTTAATGATATTTCCAAAGGAATATATTTTATAAGTCTAATGGATAATGAGGGTAATAGAATTCAGAAGAAATTTATTATTCACTAGTGTTAAGTCAAGTGTATTGTGTCGTATAAGTTGCCGAAAATATTATTGAGAGCAAGGCGAAATATTTCAGCATAGCCGTAGTTACGGTTAAATATTTTAACGAAGCTATCGATAATATTTTCAAAACTTGGTATGGCTAAAATATGCTTGACTTGACACTAGAACTGATTCTAGTTTATCCGAAGTCAGCTAAAAAAACCTCATCTAATTAATTTTAGATGAGGTTTTTTTGTGAGCAAAAATTAAGCAGTTGATAAATACCTTAAAAAAAGAGTAAAAAGCACCATTTTGAAATGTAATTAGAGTAATAAATATTATATTTTTGCAAGCTTACTAACATAGAAAACTTAGTATTTAACTTTAAAACTGCATTCAATGGAAAATATATTAGTAATTGGTTGTGCTGGACAAATAGGCACTGAGCTAACCATGGCATTACGAAATATTTATGGTAATAAAAATGTAATTGCCACAGATCTAAAGGAAGCCCCAAGTATAATAACTGAAACTGGACCTTTTGAAATACTAGATATTTTGGATCGTGAAAAGATGCGTGATATCGTTAAGAAGTATAATATTGATGGCATTGTAAACCTTGCAGCAATACTTTCTGCTGTTGGTGAGGAATATCCTATGTTAGCATGGAATGTGAATATGAATGGGTTGATAAATGTATTTGAAGTTGCTAAGGATGAAAATATTGAAACAATTCTAACTCCTAGTTCAATTGCTGTATTTGGCCCTGAAACTCCTGCCGATAATACTCCTCAGGAAACTATTTTACGACCAAAAACCATGTATGGAATTACAAAAGTTGCTGGTGAATTATTAGGAGATTATTATGTAGATAAGTATAATATGGATATCAGAGGCTTGCGCTACCCTGGTATTATTAGCCACGAAGCTTTACCTGGTGGAGGCACAACTGATTATGCAGTAGCTATTTATTATGACGCTATTAAATATGGGAAATATACTAGTTTTGTAAAAGCTGATACAAGACTTCCAATGATGTATATGCCCGATTGTTTGAAAGGTACTATACAGTTGTTTCAAGCTGATAAAGAAAACCTCAAGCATCATTCTGATTTTAATATGGGTGCTATGAGTTTTAGCGTTGAGGAGATGGCAAATTCAATT
The DNA here is from genome assembly GCA_029935325.1 of Bacteroidales bacterium. Lineage (GTDB taxonomy): Bacteria > Bacteroidota > Bacteroidia > Bacteroidales > UBA1556 > UBA6267. Next base: position 1,037 of record JAOZKO010000246.1, on the reverse strand, counting down.
AAAAAGTATATGCCAGAATTCGAAATTAGCTACGAACCTGATTTTCGTCAAGATATTGCTGATACTTGGCCAAATAGTATTGATGATAGCGCTGCCCGTGAAGAATGGGGCTGGAATCATGAGTACGATTTGGATAAGATGACTAAGGATATGCTTTTTCACATCAAGAAAAAATTCGACAAAGGTCTTATTAAGTAAATATGGCTTTTTAGGTAGAAAAATGCTTTTTTAGTACAAAAGGTTTTATTTGTATCTTGCGCCCCTAATTTTTTATTGCTTTTATATGGAATTCACAGCAAAACAAATTGCCTCATGGCTTGATGGTAAAATCGTAGGTGATCCTACAACTATCGTCAACAAATTAAATAAAATAGAAGAAGGTGAAAAAGGAGGATTATCCTTTCTTTCTAATCCTAAATACAATCATTATTTATACAAAACAGAGGCCTCAGTTGTTATTGTAAACAATAGCTTTTCTCTAGAAAAAGAAGTTAAGGCAACCTTAATAAAGGTAGATGATGCTTATGCAGCATTCGCCAAGGTGCTACAATCTTATGAGCAAGCAAGAACAAAGGCTAAGGTAGGAGTTTCTTCGGCTGCTCATATTGATAGTACTGCTATTATAGGGAAGGATGTATATATTGGAGAATTTGCATTTATAGGAGCAGGTGTATTTATTGGTGATGGAACCAAAATTCACCCACAAGTATATATTGGTGATTATAGTAAAGTTGGGAAAAACACTTTTATTCTACCCGGAGTAAAGATTATGCATGAGTGTGTTATTGGAAATGAATGCACAATACATGCCGGCGCCGTAATTGGCTCTGATGGCTTTGGTTTCGCACCACAACAGGATAATGATTTCAGAAAAATCCCACAAATAGGAAATGTAGTATTAGAAGACCGAGTAGATATTGGCGCTAATACAACAATTGATAGAGCCACATTAGGTTCTACGATTATTCGCAAAGGAGTAAAACTCGATAATATGGTGCAAATTGCCCATAATGTAGAGATTGGTGAAAATACAGTAA
>JAOZKO010000245.1 GCA_029935325.1 Bacteroidales bacterium | reverse complement strand
AAGTGTCATTTAGTTTAAGAACCATAAGAGATAATCATAGTAAGGTGTTTTCCATTCAGAAAATATTGGAGCTATTGGGCGAAACCATCAATGATGAAATACGCATCGACGGTAAAGCCTATCGTATTAGTTCTTTTATAGCCTTGGATAGTGGCGGAACAGGGCAAGTTATCATTTGGCAAACATTGGAATTATTGGTTACAGAAGATGCTCAACAGTTATTTCCTTTAAGCGATTCTATCCGTGATTTTACCAATATTCAATTGTATGTAAATGGTGTTCTATATACCTATGGAATCCCAGAAAGCTATCATATTTCAGGGGATAATCTCTATTGGCATGGTGACTTTATTCTAGAAACCTCCGACCAAATCTATCTAAAATACAGCAAGACAATTTTATAATTTCATTTTAGTATTAATCAATATATCAAATAATTATGAGTAATTACATTAAACAAAAACAGATTCAAAACTTAGTTGGTGACTTGGCCAATAAAGCCAATGCTGCTGAAGTATTGAATAAGGCAAACAACCTAAGTGATGTTAGTAGTATATCTACTGCAAGAACCAATCTCGATGTGCATAGCAAATCGGAAGTTAATGCGTTGATTTCAGGAGCTAGTCAAGCTCGTAGTGTAGCAGATCTTACAGCAAGAGATGCATTAAGTGGTTTGGCTGTTTCTGATAGAGTCTTCGTAAGTGATGATGGAGATGGAAAATGGGCTTTATACCTTGTGTCAACCATTACCGATGGAAACGGAAGCACTTCTGAATATGTGAAGGTTGCCGATGAAGATTTGTTCACTAATGCCATGACTGCCTCAGCCATTAAAACGGCTTATGAGAGCAATGCTGATACCAATGAGTTTAGTGATGCTGAAAAGGCAAAGCTTGCACATATCTCGGCAACTCAGGCCGTGGATTTGGACACAATGGAGTCGGATATTTCTACAAATACTACTGATGTTGCGACTGCTCAGACTACTGCCAATGGTGCGGTAACAGCAGCAAATACAGCGCAAACAACAGCGGATAGTAAAGAGGAAAGCTTTACTGAAACCAAAGAAACATTCACCAATATGGATGTTGAACCTGATACTGATAATGAGCTTGTCTTAGCGCATAATGTCAAAGCTGGCTTTGATGTGCAAGTGTTTTTCGAGACTTTATTATTGGATAATGTGGCTTGGACAGCAGGCTCGAATAGTGTAACTATCAATGTTCCTTATCTAACTGAGCTCACAGATAAAATCCATGTGATTTATAAATACTAATTCGGATGGGGAAAATACTGGCCAAACAAATTACGGGTGCAGTTGACCTTGATTCTGACCAAATAATAGAGGGCAAGAAAACTTTTTCTGCCCCTATTATTTGTCAGAAGCATGAATCATCTCATCATATGGTAAATGTAAACGGATTTATCTATTGGGCTATTGACCCAGAAATACTTGAACAGGATGGTAATTTCAGGTTTGGAGTGGTGAATTCACAGCTTAGTATTCAACATTATGCAGGGGATAAATGGGTAACGGATAGTAAATGAAACTTCCATCGTAAGGTTAAATAATAATATGAAACTCACACAGCAAACACGCTTAAAAATCAGTATTTCCGCAGGGATATTTCTTGCGGTGGTGGTTATTCTTTCCATTTTTAGAATGACTGAAAGTATTGGGGTTACTGCTCTTGCAGGAATTATGACTACGCTGACGAGTTATATATGGGGAGAGACTAAACGACCTAGTAATAAAGATTAGGCTATAAAAAATAAACGAATGAGATTCAAGATAATAATGAGCATACTTCTAATAATTTCGATTATGGTATCACTATGGCTAGCCAAGGGATTGGTACAAGCAAAGCAAAACTACAAAAGAGTTAATCAGTCTTTTGCTGATTCAAAAAAGGAGTTAGTACACTTCAAAACAATCAATGGTAAACTGGCCGCAAAGGTGGATGTTTTGCAGTTTCGTAATACTGAGATAAAGAAGATTTACCCTGAGATTTTAGAGGAGATAAAGAATCTTAAAATTAAAAGCCGATTGGCAACACAGTTTTCAGAAACCGTTTTGCATAATCAAATTGAAATCTCCGCAGAGCTTAAAGACTCGCTTAGGGATGATAGTGTAAAGGTTCAAAGCTTTGATTATAAGGATGAGTTTTATGAGGTAAAAGGACAAATTCTAAGCGATTCCATTCACTTAAATATCAATTCCTGTGATAGCATTATTCAGGTGGTTTATAAGGGAAAAAGAAATCGCCCTTGGCTTTGGTTTTTCTCAAAACGCAATCTGGAGCAAGTGATTTATAGCAAGAATCCAAATTCTGAGATTCAGTATTCCAGAATAATTGAAATAGTAAAATAAGAACAACTAAAACGATTCAAACAATGGCAGATTATAGAAAATTTACACCTTTTATCCTCCGATGGGAAGGTGGTGAGGTAAACGATAAGATGGACCGAGGGGGACATACTAATAAGGGAATTACCCGAACAACTTTTAATGCTTTAAGCCGAAGATTATTGGGCAAAGCTCCCACTATGGAGAATTTTAGAAAGTTATCTCAAGAGGATGCGATGAAGTTTATTCGTCATTTTTGGAATAAAGCCACAGGGAATAATAAGATTAAGTCACAGTCGGTTGCCGAAGCCATTACTTCATGGTATTGGGGTTCGGGTGGCTATGGGATTAAGGAGTGGCAGCGAATGTTACGTGATAAGTTTGGAAAGAAAGATATTAGTGTTGATGGCGGTGTTGGTCCGCAAACAATTAGATATACTAACTCTATTCCTGAAAACAAATTGATGGCTCAGGCTATTGCTTCACGTGAGCAAACCTTTAGAAATTTAGTCAAAAGAGACCCTCGCCAAGCTAGATTCTTAAAAGGTTGGTTAAATCGTTTAAGTGATTTTACTTCTCGTCATAAGGAGGTGCTTAAAACAACTACTAAAGTTGGTGGTGTTAGTCTTTTGCTCGGTATCGGGACCTTTTTTTTTTGAGATATATGTTTAAGAAGAAGAATGAAAATTAGCCGTAAAGAAATACAAGAGTTGAAACAAAAACTACTCAAAAGTAAAATGAGCAATAATGCTGTTTTTACCACTTTGGGAGCTAGTAGTCATGCTTTATCAAAACGGCAAAAGCACGATTATTACGCTACTGACCCCATTGCAGCAGAGCTTTTAATAAGTTTGGAGCGATTCAGTAATATTCTTGAGCCTGCTTGTGGCCAAGGGCATTTATCAAAAGTATTTGAGCAGCATGGATACAATATAAGCTGTTCTGATTTAATCTATAGGGGCTATGGTAGTAAAAAAGATTTCTTTGATTATAAAAAATGGGATGGGGATATTATTACTAATCCACCCTATAAATATGCCAAGGAATTTGTGGAACATGCACTCGATATTATACCCTTAAAAAGTAAGGTGGCCATGTTTCTGAAGCTTTCATTTTTGGAGAGCGTAAAACGTAAAAAGATGTTTGAGAAATATCCTCCTAAAACGGTATATGTTTCTTCTTCTCGCATTGTATGTGCTAAGAATGGAGATTTTATTACTCATAATCAGAGTGCTATTGCTTATGCTTGGTTTGTCTGGAAAAAGGGTTTTAAAGGAAAAACTACTATAGAGTGGTTCAATTAGAAGAATATGAAGGAAAAGGATTTTAATAAAATATACGAGGCTTTCTTTAACAAAAGAGCCCAAGCCATCAGCTCAGGTAAAGGAGATTTAGCATTGCTAAAAATGCTTTTGCATGATCTGAATATTAAAGAAGATGGCAAGGAAAAAGATTTACTTGAGAAGCTTGTTTTGGAGTTTTCAAAACGAAAGCTACCTACTAAGGTATTTTCTCGATACAATAAGCTTGCTGTTGAGTATTTAATTTCCCAAACCAATAAACTGCATCTTGAACCTATTGTTCAAAATATCAAGCTTCTAAATCACAGCTTTGATGAGGTGGTAAAATCACTTTCAAAGATTGCTAGTAAAGATGAATATCGTCCTGCGATGGAGGGCGTATTTGTGAATGCAGCTAAAAATGAGTTGGTGGCTACTGATGCGCAAATTCTTATGACAATCCCATTTAAGTTATCGGGTAAAAGCGTGGTGATTAATCCTAAAACTAATCTTAGTAAAATTGATAAGGACGTTGCTTTATACAAAAAGAATTATGCAATAATCACAGCTTCTTATCCCAAATATCAAAGGGTTATCCCCCACTATAAAAATCACTCCAAGAGTTTTAATATCCTCGACTTTTTGGCTCAAATTAAAGCTCTCGATAAGCTTTCTACTTTTTTTGATGAGCAGGGTCAGTTTGTGGTAAAACTAATGGCACAGAAGCAGATTATTCATCTAAAGCCTGGACTTCTTTCTAAACTTCTCACGGCATTGGCTCAACAAGGAACGGAAGAATTTCAGTTTGCATGGGCTGATGCTAATGCCAGAGAAAAACCTGTGCTTATCGCTAGTTTGCAAAACAAAAAGATGCAAGCCTTGATTATGCCTTTTATGCTTGATGTTCACGATGATTCTTATGCATATATCGACTTTGAT
>JAOZKO010000041.1 GCA_029935325.1 Bacteroidales bacterium | reverse complement strand
ACACAACTAGAGACTCATTATATACACGATACAATTCCTTTGGCTTTGATTTTCTTCTTGTTGATACAGCGGGAATTCGCAAAAAAGCAAAAGTAACAGAGAATATTGAATTTTATTCTACCCTTAGGTCTATACGGACAATTGAAAGTGCCGATGTAGTATTATTAATGGTTGATGCTGAAGATGGTTTTGAGTCTCAAGACATGTCTATCTTTCAATTGGCACAAAAAAACCATAAGGGCATTGTTATTATTGTAAATAAATGGGACTTGATTGACAAAGACACTAATTCTACCAAGCTTTTTACTGAGAGAATTAAAGAGAAGATTGCTCCTTTTTCTGATGTCCCTATCCTATTTACATCAGTTACTAATAAGCAGCGTATTCTTAAAGCTTTGGATTTAGCAAATGATGTTTATAAACGTAGATCATTACGTATTGCTACCTCTAAATTAAATGAGGTTATGCAAAACGAAATTGAAAACTATCCACCACCAGCATATAAAGGAAAATATATTAAAATCAAATATATTACACAATTACCAATTGCTTACCCTGCCTTTGTTTTCTTTTGCAATCTACCTCAATACATTCGCGAACCTTACAAACGATTTATAGAGAACAAATTAAGAGATCATTATAATCTTACGGGTGTTCCTATAGAGGTATATTTTAGACCTAAATAATGAGCGTAAGAGTTGACAAATGGCTTTGGTCAATACGATTGTATAAAACTCGTACTATTGCTACTGATGCATGCAGAAGTGGTAAAGTTTCTATGGATGGAAGAACTTTAAAGGCTTCCAAAGAAATAAATATTGGTGATGAAATTGAAGTACATAAGGACTATTTACACTTAAAAGTAAAAGTACTACAGCTAAGTGAGAAAAGAATGGGTGCTGCATTAGTAGGAAAATTTATGGAGGATATTACCTCTGATGAAGAATATGCAAAAGCTGAAGCCATTAAGTCGCATAATTTCGAATTTCGTCAAAGAGGCTCTGGCCGACCAACAAAGAGAGACCGCAGAGATTTGACCCATTTAAAAGATAAATAGTCTTTGTAAGTAATACTTCAATGACTTATGGTTTCTCGCAAAGACGCGGAGACGCAAAGGGTTCACTTCGTGAATATTATATATTATCGCATAGAATTATAATAGCCTGATTCTATGTTTTACACAAAACATCAACTGACTATTATGTAAGAAAACACCTAATTAATAGATTTTGAACATATGAAAATTACAATATTATTTATAATTGCATTCTTTAGCTTACAATTTAGCTATGCGCAATCATCTGAGACTGAAGATTATTATAAAGATGTAAACTGTAAGAAGAGTCTATTAATTGCTCATTATAATGTAGAAAATCTTTTTGATACAATTGACGACCCTCACAAAATTGATAATGCATTTTTACCTGAAGGGAAAAAGGAATGGACTTCAGAACGCTATTGGGCGAAGCAGCAAAAAATAGCATATGTGCTACAACAAATAGACCCTGAGCATTTACCCGATATTGTAACTCTTGTGGAGATTGAGAATCTTAGTGTACTTCAAGATTTGGTGAAACAAAAAGAAATTGAAGCTGCAAAATATAAGATTGTACACCATGAAGGACCAGATGCCCGAGGAATAGATTGTGCAATATTATATAATCCTAAAAGCTTCAAACTTCTCGAAAGTAAATTCTATAAAGTTACTATAGAGGGAGATAATAGATTTAAAACTCGAGAGATAGTTTATGCTAAAGGACTTACCAAATCCAAAGACACTTTGCATGTCTTTGTAAATCATTGGCCATCTCGCCGAGGTGGACAAGAAAAATCGGAACATAAAAGAATCAGAGCAGCACAAGTATTAAGACTTGCTGTGGATTCGATAAAAAATTCTAATATGCATGCAAAAATTGTAATTCTAGGAGATTTTAATGATGAAACTAATAATTTAAGTATTGATAGCGCTCTTAATGTGAAAGATGGAAGCTCTCCTATGACTGCCTTGAATCTTTATAATATGTCAATCAAACAAGACAATAAAGGCATTGGCACATACCATTATTGGAAAACCAATGAATGGAATATGCTAGATCAGATGATAATATCATCTGATTTACTATCTGATTATTCAGGAGGATTAATGGTTAAATCCTATGAAATGCAAATTTTCTCTCCAGATTGGTTGATGCATAAAGATAAGGAAGGCAAGAAAACTCCATCCAAAACCTATGGCAAAGGTTATTATGGTGGCTATAGCGACCATTTACCTATTTATCAGTATTTCTATTGGCAATGCAAACGAAATTAAATTGTACAATTAATTAAATAATAATTCGTTAAGTTTCTATAAAATGTTGATATTCAATAAATTGTTCAAATACAAATAAACACTGTAATATACAGATAAACAAAACCTTGCGTCTTAGCGTCTTTGCGAGAGACAAAAATATTAACGAAGTACTAATTAAACACACAATTATTATTTTAATAAGCTAAACACAGAACCTAAAAGCATGAAAATAATATTAAGTATTATACTATTAGCAATTAGCATTAACCTAAGTGCACAAAAGGATAAAGCTTCATTTAAAAAAATAAATAAAGCTCTAAAACTAATAGAAACCCAATATGTTGATACTGTAAACTCTGCAGCAATAGCAACAGCTGCTGTTAAAGCCATGGTTAAGCAGCTCGACCCTCATTCAAAATACCTAAGTGCTGAATCTTTAAAAAAGAATAATGAAGTACTGAACGGTAGTTTTGCAGGAGTAGGTATTCACTACCAAATTTTAAAAGATACTTTAATAGTATTGAATGTAGTAGCAGATGGGCCTGCACAGAAAGCTGGTGTTAAAGCTGGCGATAAACTTATAGAAATAGACAGTGAATCAGTAGTTGGAAAAAGTGTAAATAATACTTTATTCAGCAAAAAGCTTAGGGGCAAGAAGGATAGCAAAGTAAAGCTTAAAGTTATTAGGCATGCTAGTCGTGAGATTAAGGATATTGAGATTACCCGAGGAAGTATTCCTATTAACACATTGCAAACCAGCTATATGATTAATAAGAATACTGGTTTTATAAGAATCAAGAATTTCAGCAGAACAACTAATTACGAATTTCAGATTGCTGTAATGCAAATGCAAATGAATGGCATGAAAAACCTAATTATTGATTTAAGGAATAATCCTGGAGGTCTAATGATGGCATCCATTAGGCTTGCTGACGCATTTTTGGAAGACGGAAAACTAATAGTCTATACTCAAGGCTCCCACTCTCCGCGTACTGAATATAAAGCAACAGTAGGTGGACAAATGGAAACTGGAAAATTGATTGTACTAATTGATGAGAATTCAGCATCAGCATCAGAGATTTTTGCTGGAGCGATTCAAGATTGGGATAGAGGATTAATTTTAGGAAGGCGATCTTTCGGAAAAGGCTTAGTTGGTAGAAACTATACCCTACCCGATGGCTCAGCAGTAAGGTTAACTACTGGCAGATATTATACTCCTTCCGGAAGATGCATTCAGAAATCATATGAAAATGGTAACGATCAGTATAATAAAGATCTATTGCGTAGGTATGAGCATGGCGAGATATATTCTGCTGACAGTGTACATTTCTCGGATTCATTAAAATACTATACCGACTCTAAAAGATTAGTTTATGGTGGTGGAGCAATAATGCCCGATAAGTTCTACTCAATGGATACAACATATAATTCAGAATATCTTAGGCTATTAAATCGCTATGGAATGATAAACTATTATGCAGGAATTTATTTTGATAATAATTTGGAAGACCTAAATAAAAAATATCCAAACTTTGAGAAGTTTAATAAGGAGTTTTCTATGTCTGATGATATGATAGTAGCCATGAACGATTTAGCATTTGAAAAATACAAGATTAAAGGTAATGAAGAAGACATTAATACATCCAAAGAATATATAATTACAATGTTTAAGGCGTATCTTGCTCGTGATTTATTTAAGAATGGTTCCTATTATCAAATAAGTAATCAAATTGATAAAATGGTAATAGAAGCCAGCAATATGATAAAAGGCAATCGAGCTTTTAAGCTTCATGGAATTCATGATTAAGATATTTCATTTTATAGATCAGAGATAAAGCATTGGGCTGTTGAATATCAATTATTGGTACTATTAGATTTGTTCCCGATAATCAGGACAAGCATTAGTTTCAATATTTTTATATTTTTTATGAGTTTTAAAAAAGTAATGATGATGATTGGATTCGCTGTAATTCGATATTCAATATTCAGTATTCAGTATTCAATATTCGATATTAAAAAAGGAAATAATGAATAATGAACAAGGAATGATGAATGATGAAGTTTAGCTTTGCTGTAATTTAATATACAACATCAAGTACTTCAGCTACTTAGGCCTTACTGCCAATCGTCTAAATAATTTTGTTAGATAAAAGCAAGCAGTGAGTAACAAGATTGTTAACAGCTAATTACGAATTACTGAATACAGATTACTTATAAAACTAGGTTTTAAATATCTTAACTATAATTATACTAAAAACCCACATTAAACACTGTAAGGCCATAAACCCTAGTTACTTTCTATTCCGTTTTCAAAGGTTTATAAACAACAGCTTTACTATTTTTACCATCAAGTTTTATGGATAATTCTTCATCAAAATGCACTACTCTGATAAATTCATCCTCGTAAGTTGCTGGCATAGAGTCTAGATATTCATAATCCAATGCACCTTGTTTTATAAATGGATTTACTGTTAGGTAGCCCACTTGAAAAGAAGTAAGGTTCTGAAAGAAATGCGTCCCCTGACTTGGATCAATTCTATAATTATGCATTCCTGACTCTACAATTATCCTTGATTGACTTATTTGCGGCCATATAACAGGTATTCCCAACCAATGGTCAGAACTTCCCCATCTTCCAGGTCCTATTAGAATATAGTTTTCATCTCGCTCTTGAAAGTCACTATTAATCTTCTCAATAATAGAAGGCAATTTCAAATTATTTGCAGCCTTAAATGTATCAGGTTTCACATATACAATATCCTGAATGTCAGAGTAGATTCCATTACCCATTGAAGAGTCAGAATAAATTACAGTCTCATCGATACTTACTTCCTCTAGTTCTACTCTTTCAGATTCGGTACTCTCGGCTATTGGTCTAATTTGAAGCAAATTAAAAGTAAATTCTCCTTCCTTATTTTTATTCAGGTTAACGGCAAACTCTATTTCAATAGGTTTGTTCATGTTTCTCCTACCAAGGTCAAGGATATCCTTAATAATTTGACTTAAAGGAAATTTATTATATTTAAGTATATGTGCGAATGTTACTATTTTTTTACTTTTCTCGTCCCAGGAATCTCTTAGCATACGAGAGTGTAAGTCATAGGATGACAACATCATACGCATAGATGGATGTTCTGGCAACTGCCGTGTCGAAAGATGTCTCAGATTAACGCTATCATCAACAGGCGGAGTATAATGACTTTGATTTAAGTCTAAAGCATAGAACTGTTTCTGTGTACTACTCAGGGCCAATTCAGGAGTTGATAATTGTAATACCTTAGTTGTCAGATTTGGCGAAAATCGTAAATTATTTCCACTTCCTTCCACAATTTGTTTGCCCAACCCCAATGCTATCTCTACAACTCCATCCTCTGACTTCTCATCACCGACAGGATAAAAATTATAGGAGCGAGTTACTCCAGCAAAACTTGGCATATATATTTCACCATAGGCTTGTCCGCATACTTCTTGCAAAACTATCGCCATTTTCTCTTCATCGATAACATTTCGTGTTGCAGACATATATGACTTACTAGCTTTAAAATAAACAGAAGCATATACACTCTTAATTGCATCAGCTAACTGTTTTAGTGATTTAGACTTACCACCATTTTGCGGAAGCATAACCGTATTGTAAATACCTGCAAAAGGCTGATAATGTGAGTCCTCCAATAGGCTTGAGGAACGTACAGCAACTGGCTTATCCACCACATCAATATACTTTTCCAAATCCTGTAATAGATACATTGGTAAGGAAGCTTTGATAAAATCCTTTAAAATAGATTCGTCACTATTATCGGACAAAGCAATATCATAAAGATTATTAGACTCCATAAATTCATCAAAAACATCGGTAGTTATAACCACTGTTTTAGGGATAGTAACAAAAACGCCAGGGTATCTTTGATGAAGTTTATTATTTTTCAAAATAGCATCTATAAAAGCTAATCCTCTAGCTTTGCCACCAATTGAGCCCTCACCAATACGTGCAAACATTACATATTTATCAAAACTATCCCTATAAAATTTAGCTATTACACCTCTTCCCGAATTTCGTCGATAATCCGCTAAAGCATCATAAATAAAATTACGCACCTCTCCTATTCCGTTAAAATGTTCGGCACGCATAAATTTAAACATATCAGCGATATGATATAATGCTCTTGATTTAAACCACTTTGAAATCTGATTTCTATTAATATGATAAAGCAAAACCTCATCGGGTATTTCTTTTATTAGCTTCTGGAAGCTCTGCAAATCATGTGCTCTACCAATTACTGTTCTATTTCTTGGACAATAAAAAAGAAAATCACCAAAGGCAAAATTATTCATTATATATCCTCTTAGCTCCTTAATTAATGTTTTAGAGTTTTTATCAATAAAGCTGACTTTAAGGCGCTTAGCATGCTGACTATTATCAGAATCTGACGATTGCAATAGAAATGGCATAAACCTATCATCATCTTTAATTCGCTTACAAAGTCTCAAACCAGCTTTCTCATCTTTTTCTCCTTCCCTCATATAACTCATATCAGAAATAACTCCCAATACATTATTCTTGAAGCGCTCATAATACTCAATAGCTTGCTCATAATTTGTTGCAAGCAATATCTTTGGTCGCCCGCGCATTCTCATTGTCTTCTGGTGCTCATTCAAGCCCTCTGCCATAAACTTTTTGGACTGAAGGAAAATAATTCGATAAATATTGGGCAAATAACTTGAATAAAAGCGGATTGAATCTTCAACGAGTATAACCACCGGAACTCCCACATGGTTAACATCATATTCCATATTCATTTTATCCTCAATAAGCTTTACTATGGCAAAAAGAATTTCATAATGCCCAAGCCAACTAAATACAAAATCTACCGATTCCATATCCTCTTGTTCAAGCCGTTTGCTAACTTCTAAGCTAAATGGTGTAAGCACAACTATGGGTATATGCTCATATTTTTCCTTTATTTTATTATTTAAAACAAAAGGATCCATCCCTTCAACATTAAGCATATTTATTATAAGCTCAATCTTCTCGTCTTCCAATACTTTAAATGCCTTCTCAGCAGACGATACTTGAATAAACTGTGGCGGGTACCTAAGGTTAAGAGCTACATACTCATTAAAAATCTGCTCATCAATTCTCCCGTCTTCCTCTAACATAAATGCATCATATTCGCTACAAATAAGCATTATTTTAGCAATACGCTTTTTCATCAACTGACTAAAAGCCACATCAGTATTATATATATTTGCGTTTAACATTAATCAAATTCTTAAATTATTTAATAATATTTATAACAAACAAATATACTAAACAAATCATTACATCTATAACTACTATTTCAATAAAACTATATTTTTATTGCATTATCTTTATGCTCCTTTAAGATTTATTGCAAAACACCTCTTTATACAATGTTACACAGGCTATTACATAGCTCCTCACTTATAATCTCAGAAACACACAGAGAAATTATTCTTTTGCCCAGCAAATATCAAATATTCAGCTCTAATTTAGCATTTTTTTATTTATATTTGTGGTTTTAAGGTAATACTATAATTATTAAAATAATGACTCTATGAAAAAGTTAAATTTATTGTTTTTAAGTCTAATACTTAGTACTTTTACATTTGCACAATTAACAATGCAATGGGATGGAAATTTTGGTGGAGACGGAACAGATGTTGCTCGTTCGGCAATACAAACTCCCGACGGAGGGTTTATTGTAGTTGGATCTACCAATTCTGAAGGAAGCGGAAAATTGGACGGATATATTATCAAACTTGATGCAAGAGGCAATATGGATTGGTCGGAAACATATGGCGGCAAGAAAGATGATGAATTTTATGCTATAACAGAAGTTAATGGTAATTATGCAATTTGTGGCTATAGCATATCAAAAGGAAGTGGCAAAAAAGATATGTGGCTTATGCTTATTGATAATGAAGGTCAAAAAAAATGGGAGCATTTCTATGGCAAGGACAAAGACGAAGAAGCCTATGATATTATTACTAGCTATGATGGGAATGTTATAATGGCAGGTTACACAAAATCTAAAGGTGCTGGTGGAAAAGACTTTTGGGTACTTAAGATTAATCCAAATGGCATTGGTAAAGAACAGGGGAAAATTATTTGGGCTAGAAATGTTGGTGGTAGCGGTACTGATTTCGCAACTCGCCTAAAGCAAAGCCCTATTGATAGTTTTATTTATGTCATTGGTCACTCAACTAGCTTTGGTTCTGGAGGAATGGATTTATACTTTACAAGGTTAAACCCAGAAAGAGGAACAGCAAGAGGTAAAAAATATTTTGGCAAAAAGAACTATGAGCATGGTAATGATTTCTGCTTTGCTGCAGACAATACCTTCTTACTTATTGGAGGAACAATGAGTGATAGCAAAGGCTATTTTGACGGATGGCTCTTGAAGGTTGAAAAGGAGTATTATAAAGAATGGGAGAAAACTTTTGGAGGAGAGAAAGATGAAGAGTTTGTAAGTGTGTTTGCTGATGGTGACGACTTTGTTTTAGGTGGCTTTACTCAAAGCTCAGGGGAAGGAAACTATGATGCATGGATAATGAAAATTGATAAAAAAGGTAATGTGCTCAAGGAACATACTTTTGGAGAAGAAGGCAATGACAAAATACATAGGATGATTAAAACCAAAGATGGTGGTTACTTTATGATTGGTGAATCAGATTCTAGAAGCGATGGTAAACTTGATATGTGGCTAGTAAAAATTAAATAAATTATGAGCATTATCTTTTATATTTCAATACTAATTTCATTTTTAATTGGTGGTATTATTGCTTGGCTTTATGCATCAAGAAAGCTTGCTAAATCTGTTTCAGAGAATGAGCTATTAGCTGAAAAGAATAATCAGTTAATTACCGATTTACAAGAAATTGGATTAAAACTAGAAAAAGCAAATGAAATTGCTAATGAATATAGAAGTGACAGAGAAAAAGTTGAAATAGAGAAGGCTAAACTTGAATCCGATTTCAAAAATTTGACAATAAAAATTGAAGAGCAGAACCAATGGAAAGTTGATTTATTAAAGGCTCAGGAGCATATTGGCAAATTAGATAATGAAAGGGTTAGATTGGAAGAAAACCTAAATGCTGAACGAATACGAATTAATGAGCAGCAAGAAAATTTCAAAACGCAAAAAGAACAGCTTAAATCAGAATTTAAGAATCTTGCTAATGAAATTCTAAAAGACCAGAGTAGTAATTTTGCATCTCAAAGCAAGAAAGATATTGGTGATTTAATAGAGCCAATGAAAGAAAAAATAGAGCAGTTTAAAAAACAAGTTAGCGACGCTTATAAGGAAGATGAAAGAGAAAGGTATTCATTGAAAAATGAAATAAAAAGCCTTTTGGATTTGAATAAAAACCTTAGCGAAGAGGCTCAGAATCTAAGCCGTGCTTTAAAAGGTGATAATAAAACTCAAGGAGATTGGGGAGAAATGATTTTAGACACAATTCTTGAAAACTCTGGACTAACTAAAGGAAGGGAATACTTTCTGCAACAAAGTATTACTGATGATGATAATAAACGTTTTAGACCTGATGTAATAGTTCAATACCCTGGAAATAGATGTATTATTATCGACTCAAAGGTTAGCCTGAAAAATTATGAAGCTTATATAAATGCCAAAGATGAAGCTGAGAGAAAAATACAGTTAAAAGCCCATATTGACTCCATTAAAAAACACATCAAGGATTTAGGCTCAAAGAATTACCAAACTGTTTTCAAAGATTGTGATTCGCCAGAGTTTGTAATGATGTTTCTGCCTATTGAACCCGCATACCTTATTGCAGTTCAGAATGATGCCGAGCTATGGAATAATGCTTATAAAAAACAGATCTTGCTAATAAGCCCTACCAACCTTATAGCAGCACTACGAATGATAGAGGAATTATGGGAACATGATAAACAAAATAAGAATGTTCTTAAGATAGCAGAAGAAAGTGGCAAGCTTGTTGATAAGTTTATAGGTTTTTTGGATGATTTTGACAAAGTGGGTGATTACCTTAAAAAGTCAGGAGATGCATTTGAAAAAGCTAGAAACAAAATTAAAGATGGTAGAGGGAATATTGTTGGCAAAGCAAAACTAATTAGTGAATTAGGAGCCAATACTAAAAAAGCCATACCGCAACACTATATCGAATTTGATGAGGAATAGTATAAAAATATCATTATTGGTTTTACTGATGGTCACAACATTAGAGGGGTGGTCACAGCGCAATTTTCATAAGCAGAATTTTGCAGAGATGTATAATAATAACAGTATAAAGCTACACCCTGTTTACCAGTGCTACCACCATAATGATACAAGTTCCACTGTTTTTTACCAAATAGATTTGAGTGAGCTATTATACGTTCCCAATGATGACAGTGTTTACTCCGCTCAAGCCCAAATACACTACGAAGTATATTATAATTATAAGGCTAAAGATTTGCTTGATAGCGGAAGTGTTTATCTATTCGATTCTATAAACTTTGGCAAAGATAATAGCTCAATAGGTTTTTTTAATGTACCATTAGCCAACAATTATCAATACCTTATTTATATCTCACTAACAGATATAAATAATAAATATAGCGTAAAATCGCTACTTGATATTAATAAGTTAGATACTTATAACAGACAAAACTTTTATATTAGAGGAACAGACGGACTACCATTTCTTCAAACATATATCGATAGAAATCAATCTTTTGATCTAGTTTCAGAACAGAATAATGAAACTGAGATTCATATTCGATATTTCAAATCAAACAATAACATTGCCAAGCCACCAATGTATGGCTCGGAGAAACTAAAAAGGATAGTTCAATCCGATACTACATACCATATTACTATGGATAATGGTTATAGTAATATATTGCAATTACAAGACCAGGGCTACTATCATTTTTATTTCGACTCTACTGACTCTAAAGGCTTTACTGTATTTCAATTCACTAAGAATTATCCATACATTACTAGTCCTATGCAAATGCTAATGCCTTTGCGATATATAACAAGTAAAACAGAATTTAAAGCATTGGTCAATAGTAAAGATAAGAAAAAGGCTGTGGAAGATTTTTGGGTACGAATTTCAGGTAATGAAGATCGAGCGGCAAATATGATAAAGCTATATTATAATAGAGTACAAAATGCTAACCTCCATTTTGCTTCTGACAAAGAAGGTTGGATGACAGATCGGGGAATGGTATATATAGTTTTTGGAGCCCCAGATATTGTTTATCAAGACAGAAAAATGGAAACATGGAAATATGGTAGCCCAAAAAACAATAAATCTATCACTTTCAATTTTTATAAAGTAGAAAATCCTTTTACATCCGATGACTATATGATGGATCGAAGTAATATATATGGCACTGCTTGGAATAATGCCATTGAAATTTGGAGACGGTAAAATATTCTTTCCTCGCAGAATACAGTTAATTCCTAAATTTTTTAGAATACCTCGTTATATAAATATTTTCACAAACAAATAAACATATATTTGCATTGTTGAGATATGCAATAGAAATCAACACACTAATTAATAATATTTTATTTACCGTATCATGCTAACGTATTATTGTTCTGCACTTTAAGACAAACTGATCGTTTTAAAATAACTACTATGAATAATGATTATTACACAAATATGAAATCCTATTCCAATCAATCTATCCTATCTTTCTTTTTTATAGGTCTGTTTATAATTTTTACAACTCTGAATACGCACTCTCAGGCTGTATGGGAAAGTTATACCAGTGTAAGCGATGAAGGCAATGCAACAGCAACAATAAATGTTCCTAGTGGAACTGTTGATGGAGATTTATTAGTCACTACATTTGTTGAAGGATACAATTCAAATACATCAGCAACTGGCCCAGGTGGCTGGACTGAATTGATAACGGAGTATTATACTGGTAACAATCTTGGTATTGTTGTTTTCTATAGAATTGCCTCCTCAGAACCAGCTTCATATGATTTCTCAGCTACAAATGCATCTGGTTCATTTGTTGTCACAATGGCTAGAATATCTAATGTAAATACATCAAACCCTATAGATGTTAGTTCTGGAAATAGTGGGGTTTCAAGTACTTCTGCAGTTGCACCATCAATAACCACTACCAATACTAGCGATCTAGTATTATGCTTCTATGGGAATCATAAAAACACATCCTTTTCAGCTGCAAGCGGAACTACTGAAAAACTTGATATTGGATATGATGGTTCTGGCTCAAAAGATTTAACGCAAATGATAAGCACATTTGAAACAACATCAGCAGGAGCAACAGGCAATAAAACAGCTGCTTCTGCCATTGCAGGTGATTGGGTGGCTGCTCAAATAGCAATTAACCCAGATGTTATTGCCCCTATTGAGCTTTTAAACTTTAATGGTTTGTATAATAGCATTAACAAAACTATTGAACTTAATTGGCAAACAGCTACTGAGGAGAATAATGATTATTTTACCATTGAGCAATCTGATGATGGTATCAATTGGAATATAATAGAGACTATAGAAGGTGCAGGCAATTCATCCATAATAAAAAGCTATCGCACTATAGATAATAATACTTATTCCAAAATATCATATTACCGATTAAAGCAAACTGATTATGATGGTAAATATACTTATTCAGAGATTATTTCTGTAAAGATTGACAATAGCTCAAGTATTGATATTTTTCCAAATCCTACTTCAAATAATATTGTAATTAGCGGAGAAGGGATTCTATATCAAGATGTAAAAATATATAATGTATTAGGCAAGGATGTTAGTAATTTTGCTAAAGCTACTAGCATTTCTGATAATAGTATTAGCTTTGATTTAACGGAATTACCAACAGGGGTTTACTTTGTAAAGACCAATAATATTACTAAGAAAATTTATAAGAACTAGAACTCTATAATTATTTTATAATAGCACAAAGGAAGGGTTACTAATCAGTATCGATTTATTTTACAATTAAAATTATAATCCCCTACGTCTATCACTGGCCCTGAAAGGGTTAAACGTGAATAACCATGGATTTCATCCATGGTTATGAATACGAGTTTTTGAAGTTTTGGCGGTATTTTTGCTAGATGCTGAGTGATTTTCATTTCTTTTTAAATGAAAATTGTATCGAAGTACAGCAAAAATAGTGACAAAGCATATTTTTCTGGTTTATAACAAATCCGATAGCTATCGGATGAAACTAAGGAGTTTGCTAAACGGATTAGTTATAAGGAAAGGTAGTCAATCAATCAATCAATCAAAAAAAGAACAACCACCATACTCCGTTATATATAAGCCTATTAGGTAATTCTTTTAGAAGTCATAGGGTATTTATTATTAAAATACGTCTATATAATTATATAAATGTCTATATTTGTGCATCACTATTTGATATTTAGACAGATTCAAATTCTTTATTTAAGACTATGCAAATATTTTTTTTGTATAGAAAGATTATTTTTTTTAAATTGATTGATTTACAATAACATATAGTTAGCGTAAGTTTAATAAATGTATAAACAGTAAAAGTAAAACTTTAAACAATTAAAATAATTAACCATGGGAAAAATTTACACAAAAATTAGTTTTATTGCTATTTTATTGCTCGGAATTGTATTTGGGGGATTTGCGCAGAATGAGAATTATATCGAGTTTGATGGGGTGGATGACTATGTGAAATATACTAGTGACTCTAAACTACAGGATTTTAATGGTGCCACCAATTACACAATAGAAGCATGGGTTTATATATCATCTACAATTACTACTACTGAAGATATATTATTCAGAAAAGATCAATTT
>JAOZKO010000040.1 GCA_029935325.1 Bacteroidales bacterium | reverse complement strand
ATTATTTGGTGCTACAACTTAATTATTATAGCATTTTCTTAATTCTTCTTTAAATAGTCTAAAAATAATCTCAAAGCGTCTTTCTTGTCCTGATCAAAAGGGTAGGAGATATAGTTTTTTAAATACTCTTCTAAATTATAATCTAGGCCCACATTATATTGCTGTATTGCCTGTGGAATATTGTCGAGGCCTTTCTTTAGTGCTTGATTAAATTTTTCGATAAACTCTTTTGGCAATTCTTTATTAGCTACCCAAGCGGCAAAAACAAATGGTTTGCCTGTGAGTTTCATCCACTCTTCAGATAAATCGTATTGGAATGGAAATGGTAAATCTTGCTGGGTTTTATCTCCAATTAATACCATGGATTCCACATCTGGATTTGTTTTGTAATCAGCAGGTAGATTGTCATATTCCCACTGCTTATGCCAAAGCTCTTTGGCTAGTACTTTCACCAAATTAACAGATGTTCTGGATTCGGAATCTAGATATACTTTTCTAATATCCTTTAAAGGCACTTTGCTCATTAGTAGGACTGTTTTGACAGCCCCATTTGCTCCGATGCAATAATCAGAAATAATATGAGCGTTTTTTATTAATGGAATAGTAGCAACAGGAATCAGACCTAAATCTACTTTATTGCTAATAAGTTTTGTGGCGCATTCAGATGGTACATCTTTGAAAATTTCATAATCATCACCATGCATATACTGCTCGATACCCAATAAAAAAGGATATGTATTGGCGTATGAAACTATGGAAATTTTTATCTTCTCCAAAACTATTATGTGTATTTTGTGTTATGTGTTATGTGTTATGTGTTATGTGTTTTGTGCTGTGTTTATATGTTTTGCGTTTTCAATTAACAACAAACAAAGAACCTTAGACTTACAACATTCCTCCAATTAAGTCATTTACATCATCAATCTTATGCCTTCTCATATAATCTTCAATGCCGTCAATTATTTTTATAGTTACAGCAGGGTCAATAAAATTAGCAGTACCAACTTGTATTGCGGTTGAACCAGCAAGCATAAACTCAATAGCATCAGTGGCATTCATTATGCCTCCCATTCCAATAATAGGTATTTTCACAGCTTGTGCTACTTGCCATACCATACGAAGGGCAATAGGCTTTATAGCAGGTCCGCTCAAACCTCCTGTAATGGTTGATAGTACAGATTTTTTTGTTTCGGCATTAATAGCCATAGCAAGCAGAGTATTAATAAGCGAAACTCCATCTGCTCCAACACCTTCTACTGCTTTAGCAATTTCTGCAATATTAGTAACATTGGGAGAGAGTTTTACTACCATAGTTTTTTTGTAAACCTCACGTACCGCATGGGTAACAGCCACCGCTGATGGGCAGCTAGTGCCAAATGCCATTCCTCCTTCTTTTACATTGGGGCAGCTGATATTAAGCTCAATACCAGGAATATGGTCAAGTTCGTTAATTCGCTCTGCAGTTTCAATATACTCTTCTATTGTTGAGCCTGATACATTAACAAATATATTAGTATCATAATGTTTAATCTTATGGTAGATGTCATTGCAAAATACATCAACACCTTTGTTCTGTAATCCTACAGCATTCAGCATTCCTGATGGTGTTTCTGCCATTCGTGGGTATGCATTTCCTTCGCGGTGGTGTAGTGTTGTTCCTTTTACTACAATGCCACCCAGTCGGTTAATATCAATAAAATCCTCAAATTCAGGGCCATAACCAAAAGTGCCAGAAGCGGTCATTACCGGATTCTTAAACTCTAAATCTCCAATTTTTACTGCTAAATTCATGTCTATTTTGTTTTGGTTATTTGTTCCATTCTAAAACTTCAGTATTGAAAACTGGCCCATCGGTACATACGCATTGGTGGCCACTTGTGGTTGGTGTAACACAGCATAAGCATGCTCCGATTCCACAAGCCATCATATTTTCTAAAGATACCTCGCAATTAATATTATTCTGAGATGCTATTTTAGCTACAGCTCGCATCATAGGGTCTGGGCCACAGCTGTATATCATATCAAAATCTGATTCTTGCATTATGGAGTGCTGGGTTACAAATCCCTTTTCGCCAATGCTAGCATCCTCAGTAGAAACATAAATCTTTCCGTATTTTTTAAAGTTGCTAGTCTCTATGATATTATCATTGCCTCTTCCTCCAAGAAGAATATGCACCTCTACATTGTTCTTTTGCAGCTTCTTTGCTAAGTACAAAAGTGGAGCTACACCAACACCTCCTCCAACAAGAAGCGCTTTTTTTCCTGAATCAATAATACTAAATGATTTCCCCAAAGGGTACATCACATCAACATAATCTCCCTTTTTTAATTTAGAAAGCAAACGCGTTCCTTCTCCCACAATTTGGATAAGTAAATCCATGGTATTCCGCTCAGGATGTACATCGTAAATGGAAATTGGGCGACGAAGAAAAGCATTGCGAGTATCTTCAACTAGCAGCTCAACAAACTGCCCAGGCAAAATATTGCTAATGTCATGCGAGCATTCTACTTCAAGAATATAATAGTCCTTATTTACTGTTCTATTATTTATAACTTTTAGAAGCTCCACATACTTTTTTGAAAGTTCTGTATTTGATGTCATTATATTAGGTGTTGGAGTATAAAAAGAAAAAAAGCCGGAATTATTAAAAGCCGGCTTATAAATTTAATCTTCACTATTTTCTGTTTCTGATTTATCAGTGTCGCTATTATCTTCCTTTTCTTCAGCAGCTTTTTCTTCAAAAACCATCATATCAAATTTATTTAGGTGATTATACCATTGAATAACTTTCTTGATATCAGAAGCATAAACTTGCTCTTCGTTATAGTTAGGAAGTACCTCGCTGAAAAAGCTTAGTAAATCATTTTTCGACGATTTAGGACTAACAGGATCTTTGCCATCCAAATGGATATGCATTTTTTCTAATACATCTACAAGTGGAATGTCATCCTCATATGTATAAATACTAATCTCCTCTAAAGCGCTAATCTGATGTGCAGAATATACAGGAAAACGTTTGTTGTCTTCCATACTCTCTACGATTAAACCATTTTTGGTTTGTGATACCATTTTATAAAGTCCTGGCTTTCCACCAATGGCTAATATTCCTTTTAAATCCATATTATTATTGTTTGATTATTCTTTGCAAAAGTAAATAAAAAAGAAATTCTTATTTATTGACCTTTTAATTAAAAACTTAAAATTTGTTTTATCAATCCTATCTATAATAAGTATTAATAAAATCAGTAATATTCTTCTCTATTCTGTCTGCTACTTCAAAAGTATCAGCTTTAATAAATTTCTCCCCAACTATAGTTTCGTAAAGCTCTATATATCTTTCAGAAACCATATTTACAAACTCATCAGTCATCTCAGGAAGTGTTTGCCCTTCTTGACCTTGGAAGTCGTGTTCCATTAACCATTCGCGAACAAATTCCTTTGAAAGCTGCTTTTGGTTTTCACCTTTGTCAAAGCGCTCTTGATATCCATCAGCATAAAAATAGCGAGAAGAATCGGGTGTGTGAATTTCATCTATAAGGTATATTTCGTCACCAATTTTACCAAATTCGTATTTGGTATCAACTAAGATTAATCCTTTATCGGCAGCAATTTCACTACCTCTTTGAAATAGTTTGCTAGTATATTCTTCGAGTTTAGCATAATCTTCAGCATTAACTAGTCCTTGCTCAAGTATCTCTTCTTTTGAAATATCTTCATCATGAAAACCCATATCAGCCTTAGTAGTAGGTGTAATTATAGCTGCAGGAAATGCTTGATGTTCTTTCATACCATCAGGAATAGCTACACCGCAAATATTTCTTGAACCTTTTTTATATGACCTCCATGAGCTACCAGTTAAGTAACCACGGATAATCATTTCTACAGGAAATGGATTACATCTTTTACCAATTGTTACCGTTGGGTCGGGGGTTGCCATTTTCCAATTAGGGACTATGTCTTGGGTAGCATCAAGAAATTTTGCTGCAATTTGATTTAATACCTGCCCTTTAAAAGGAATTCCTTTTGGCAATACAACATCAAATGCTGAAATTCTATCACTAACAATCATTGCAAGCAATTCGTCATTAATATTATATACATCACGAACCTTACCTTCGTAAAGACTTTTCTGCTTCGGAAAATTGAACTTTGTTTTTATAACTGACTGTGCCATAATATATATTTTAAATGTTATTTTGAGTAGGCTTCAATAATTTTGCTTACAAGTTTATGTCTTACTATATCTCTTTCATCAAGAATAATGAAATCAATACCTTTTATATTCGATAATAATTTTTGAGCATGCATTAGTCCTGAGGATTGATTTTTTGGCAAATCCACCTGGGTAATATCTCCAGTAATAATAAATTTCGCATCCTTTCCCATACGGGTAAGAAACATCTTTAATTGAGCTGAAGTGGTATTTTGTGCTTCATCGAGTATCACAAAGGCGTGGTCTAAAGTGCGACCGCGCATAAAAGCTAAGGGAGCTATTTCGATTATATTTTCTTCAAATAACTTCAATAGTTTCTGTTGAGGTATCATATCCCGTAGAGCATCATGAAGTGGTTGCAAATAAGGATCAAGCTTATCTTTTAAATCCCCCGGCAGAAAGCCTAAATTTTCGCCTGCTTCTACTGCTGGTCGTGTTAAAATAATTCTACGAACTTCCTTGTTTTTGAGTGCTCGAACAGCCATGGCAACGGCAGTATATGTTTTTCCAGTGCCGGCAGGGCCAATAGCAAATACTATATCACTATTTATGGAGCTTTTTGCCATTAACTTCTGGTTTGGAGTGCGGGCTTTTATTATCCTTCCCGATCTTCCATGTACCAATACTTCGTCGTCAAGCTCTATTTCTTCTCGGATACCTCGCTCTTCCATGCTGGAACCAATAAGGTTTAGTACATCTGAGCGCTTAACAATCCCATAGCGATTAAGATGAGCAATTAAATGATTGATAATGTTTTCAAATTCTATTATTGAATCTTTATCTCCTGTAGCTTTAATCTCATCACCTCTCACAACTATCTTTAACTGAGAAAAAGCTTTCTCAATAAGCTGTAAATTAGAATGATTTGCGCCAAAGAAGTTTATTGGTTCAGTAGTTTCTAATAATATTATTATCTCATTACTCATAAAAAATAATTTGATTGCAAAAGTAGATATTTAGGTAATATAATTTATGGTTTTTTTGCTGAAGTTCCAGAAATAAAAAGCCCCTAAATTTATAAATTTAGGGGCTTTTTCATCTAGATTAATTCTAATTTAAGTTGTAAATTATATTAATCTCCTTAGCTTGTTTTACCTCAAGTGTTTGAGAATAGTTTAGAATAAAATCCACGTTATTTTTATTGGCTTTATATTTAAACTGTTCGCTATCTATTGCGACTTGCATTATTTCTTGGTCGCTTGCTTGTTCATTAAATTGGTAATCAGTAAGGTATTGGTTTAAAGTATAATCTCGCATAGGCGTTTTAATGGGTTAATGATAAAACACTAACGCATTTGCCCAAATATTATTGTATGTCAATTTTTAGTACGCAAGAATAATATTATTGTCCTCCACCATCTTTCTTAAATTAATAATAGCATATCGCATTCTGCCTAAAGCAGTATTAATACTCACATCTGTTTGGTCTGCAATATCTTTAAAACTCATTTCCTGATAATGTCGCATTTTAAGTACTTCACGTTGCGAATCTGGGAGCTGCTCTACTAATTCTCTAATTTTAGCATGAGTTTGTTTTGCCATCATCTCATCTTCAATGTTTTTGTCAAAAACAGGAAGTTGATTAAATATATCGTACTCTTCAGTACTGCGAACCATCTTTACTCTACCAGTTTTTCTGAAATGGTCGATAATTAAATTATGCGCTATTCTAAGAACCCATTGAATGAACTTCCCTTCTTCCTTATAGCCACCAACTTTAAGCTTGTTAATTACTTTTATAAAAGTGTCTTGAAAAATATCATTGGCAATTTCTTTGTCTTTAACAGAAACAATAATATAACCCAAAACGCGCGACTGATGTCTGCGGATTATTTCATTTACACTAGAATGTTTGCCTGAAATATAAGCACTAATCAACTCCTGATCACTAAACTTAGATAAGTCCATCTTAATAGTTTTTAAAGTATAAAAAATGGTAAAGTCTAGTCGATAAAGTTTTTAGTTTAGTTAATACTTGCTTAAATGTTTATAGAATTTAGGCTTATTAATACGCCTAAATGCTATGCAAAGTTACACAATTATTTAAATTATACAAATTTATTTTGAAAAAATGTTAAATTTAATTCTTTATAGATGGTTAATTATTGATTGGTTGCCTATAGAATTGCTATATATTTTTTGTTTTTATTAGTTCACCTTTTTTATAGGTTTCTATTTTTACCTTTTTATTATTAATGTCGTAATATGTCCATTTTCCGGTTTTTTTATCATCTTTATAAATGCCCTGAACCTTGAGCCTAGAATTATCATGATATACCATATAGGTGCCTTGAGCTTGATTACTTACATATTTTTTCTCACTTCTAATTACACCATTAGAGAAATAAGTATTATAGCTGCCATTAAGTTTTCCATCTTTATAATGTATAATTGCAATTGGCTTTTCATTTTCATTAAAATATGTTGATGTGCTATCTTTTTTTCCATGCTTATAATAGCTCTTCTCCATAATATTGCCATTATCATAGTATTTATCATACTCACCATGCAATTCGCCATTTTTATAATAACGCTTAAGAATAATGTTTCCATTATTTCCGTAAAAAATATTTAAACCATTTAGCTTACTATTTGCAAAATGTCTTTCGTTACGAATAATGCCATTTTCATCAAATACCATACTGACACCATGTAAAAGCCCATTTTTGTATTCTTGCAATAGTTCTGGTTTGCCAGAGGCTCCATGAGTTATCCAAACTCCTTCTTTTAAATTGTCAATAAATACACCACTTTCATGGATCATACCACGGTGGATTTCCCATTGTCCTTGCTTTTTCTGATTGCTGTCTATTAGGTTTATCGTATCTCCAATGGAGTTTATAGTAATAGATTGGGAATTAACAGTATTGCATGAAATAAAAAATGCTAACATAATAAGGTGTGTAATTCTTTGCATAACGTATATATTTTAAGCTTCAAAAGTAATTAAAATAAGTGCAGGCACTATTATAATGCCTGCAAGAAAACTCGCTATTTTACAATGCATAGTCAGAAATCATCAAGTTCGAGGCTTGCGATCCTGATAGCTATCCGGGAGAATAACAATAAGTTTACTTTTGTAAATGTTTGTTTTCAGCACAAGCGTAACAGCCAGTCCCGATTCTTTTTCGGGAAAGTACAGAGTGAAGCGAAATTATGAACACAATAAGAATAAACACGATGTGAATAAATTGGTGTTTTCTGGCAAGCACTATAAGGTTAATTGAGATTTGTATCTGAGCAATCATAAAACTAATAAATACACATTATTATTATTAGTCCATTTGAGGTCTATTTTTAAGCGGCTTGTAAGGTTATTTGTTTGTTTTTGCGTGCTAGCAAAAGGCATTCCTGTTATTTATTTTTATTTATTCATACATTGCCAGATTTCCTAAGTATCGCATAGACAGATATATGCAATGGTCATGCAAATCTAATTAAGTATATAAAATGATATTAATCATATTCTATTCTATGTTATTACATTAACAATACTCTTTTTTTACCGCTCATTTTTTATTGTTTTCTAAATAACAATTATATTTTTGTGAAATAATTAACAGGACATAAGTCCATCAAATTTTATTAATAACCTATAAATTATTATTATTATGAAAAACCTATTTAGAATTTTGTTTGCGACCGTATTATTTGGCGCATTATTTATGGTATCATGTACCAAAGATGATGAAGAGGAAGTTCCACCAGTAGAGAATAAAAATTTCGCTACTTTGAAGACTTATTTAACAACCAATGACATGGATCTTCCTAAAGTTTTGGATGGTTGGATTACTACTGCTGCAGTAGTTTATGCTGCTGATACTAGTGCCGACCCATCTGATGATTTTTATGTAATTGACATTAGATCTGCTGCGGATTTCACTACAGGTCATATCGAGAATTCAGTAAATTCAACATTAGCTGATATTGTTACTACTGCAGGTGGTAATGGTGGTAAACCAATTATTGTTGTTTGTTATACTGGGCAGGGTGCTGGACATGGCGTTGTTGCGTTGCGTTTGAGTGGTTTTCCTACTGCAAAAGTTATGAAGTGGGGAATGAGCGGCTGGAATGGAAATAATGATAGCTGGACTCCAAATGTAGGAGATGCAGCCGTTACAAGTGGACAATGGGAGCCACCAACAGGTGACTTAGGTACATTGGTTAACTATGGAGACCCTGTAATTGAATCAAGTGCTGCTGATGGAGCTGCCTTATTAACAGAAAGAGTAACTGCTATGTTGGCAGGTGGATTTAAAGGCATTACTAATGCTGATGTTTTTGCTGATCCAAGTAGTTATTTTATTAACAACTATTGGGCACTAACTGATGTTGAGCATTATGGTCATATCAAAGGTGCAGTTAGAGTTAATCCATTATCATTAGCTGGTGAGGAGTATCAAAATTATAATCCTTCAGTGACAGCTGTTACTTATTGCTGGACAGGACAAACTTCTTCTATGATTACTGCTTATATGAGTGTAATTGGATATGATGCAAAGAGCCTTAAATTTGGTGCAAATGGTATGATTCATACTGCATTGACATCTCATAAATGGACATCTACTAGTGCTAAAAATTATCCTTTAGTACCATAAACTGATACTATACAAATTAAGGGGAGCAAATTAATTTGCTCCCCTTAATTATCTTTTAAAGACCTAAACTAAACTATTTACCTATTTTAAATTATTATGAAAAATTTTATTTTATTATTTGCATTTGCCTTGCTTGTATCGCCATTATTTACAAATGCGCAAGGCTGTTCGGATGGAGGAGATGAAGATGGAGTTAAAGTAATTGGCTTTATTCAACCTCAATACGAATATCAATTCTTGGGAGATAGCGTTCAAAAAGCAATGAACGGACTTGAAGCCCCAAGCTCATTTTATTTTAACAGAGCTCGACTAGGAGTTACAGGAAGTATTCCTTACGATTTTTCCTATTATTTTTTAGCAGAGTTTAGTCCTACACATTCAGGACCTTATTTAATAGATGCTTTTGTTACTTACAAAAGATTTGCACCTTATTTAAAAATTTCCATGGGTCAGTTCAAATCTCAATTTGGACTAGAACTCACTACACCTTGCCAAGGATTGTATAGCATTAGCCGCTCTAGAGTTGTTAACGAATTAGCTAGTCCATTTCGTGATATTGGAGTATTACTATTTGGAGGAACTGGTGATAAAAAATTCCTAGGTTTAGAAAATGAAAATATATTCGAGTGGAAGCTTGGTATAACTAATGGTTCAGGAATGAATAAATATGATGGTAATATGGATAAAGATGTTACTGCACGCCTAATTTTTGCCCCATTTGAAGGGATTGGAATTGGCGGTAGCTTCAGATATGGAAAACAAAAGCCTATCCAAACAGGATTACCTGATGATATTCGCCGCAGATGGGGAGTTGATTTGAGCATAGAAAAAGGTAGTTTATTATTCCAAGGAGAATATATTAATGGTTTTGATAAAGGTTCTTCACTAGTAGGTGGTGGCTGTGGATCAGTCCCAACTATTATGAAAGGAGACTTTAATAAAGAAGGATTTTGGTTTGCGTTGATGTACACTTTTGGTGAGTCATTTGCCCCAATTATTAAATATCAAAGTTATCAAGTTCTTTCAACCGTTTCTGCTGCACAGTATCAACAAGAGTATATTGTTGGACTTAATTATTACTTTAATGATTGGACTCGTTTTCAATTAAATTATGTAATAACTAAAGATAACCTTATTGATAATACACCTGATTACAATAAGCAATATTTAGTAATTCAGGTACAAGCTAAATTTAATTAAATTTTATAAATAATAAATATCGATTAACATGAAAAATATAGTAAAAAACTTCACTCTTATAGTAGCGTTTCTTTTTTCCGCAACGGTTTTAAGTGCACAGGGTGATTTCATTTCAGCAAAAGACTTTTCAAAAGCAATTAAAGATAAAAATACTGTTGTAATTTCAGCTCAGAAGGAAAAGAATTACAAAACATCACATATTAAAGGTTCTGTTTTTATTGATCATAATGGATTATATAAAACTTCTGGACCAGAAGGAGTATTGAAATCAACAGCTGAATTAGCTAAAATGTTTGGTTCTAAAGGTGTTTCTGAGAAAAATGCAATAATAATTTATGATGATGGTAAGAATAAATATTCTGCTAGATTGTATTGGATTCTTAAACATTTAGGAGCTCCAAATGTAAAACTTCTTCATAAAGATATGGGTGCATGGCGTACTGCTAGAGTTCCTCTTACAAAGGCTAAAACCACTATAAAAGCCACTACATTTACACCAAAAGTAAATACTAAAATAGCAGCTGACTTTAATTTTGTAAAGGCTAATCTAAATAAATCTACAGTGGTATTTTTGGATGTACGTGAAATAACTGAATTTAATGGAACTTCTACAAAGCCTGTTAGTAAAGGCCATATTCCTGGTGCTAAGAATATCGAGTGGAAAAAAGTAGAAAATGATAAAGGTGCATTATTATCAGCAGCTGAATTGACAAAGCTTTTTAAAGCTCAAGGAGTAACTAAGGATAAAACAATTGTAATATATTGTGGTACTTCTGTTAGATCAGGAATTGTTTATGTTGCCCTTAAAAGCTTAGGATATACCAAAGTAAAAGTATATGACGGAGCTTATAATGAGTGGGATGCTAAAGGTGGCAAACTTGTTAAATAATTATGATTTTTAGTTAAATATTTTTAAATATCTGCATAGCAGTTATAAAGATAGCCTAAGAATATGCGATAGGTAATGAGCCATTTTTAAATAAATGGTACAGTTTAGGTTATTAATTTTCGCAAAAGGTCGGCTCGTATTTTACGGGTCGACTTTTTTTATGCAATTATTTTAAATCCATTTATAATTTGTCGATAAATTATATATATTTGTCGATGAAAATCAAAATTAAGTATTTTATGGAAAAGCAAAAGGTTTTATTGGTAGAAGATGCTGCATTTGTGGAAGTAGCACTGCATTCTAGATTGACTGATATGGGATTTGATATAGTAGGTGCGGTTTCAAAGCCAGATCAGATTATGGAGTTTCTTGCAAAAAACAACACCGATATAGTTTTGATGGATTTGTTTCTTTCAGAAAAGTTTTCAGGAATAGATGCCGCTAACGAAATAAACAAGAAACTCTCGATTCCTGTCATTCTACTTAGTGGCGACGAAAAAGTAGATGTCTCTCAAATAGAAAAATCAAAAGCTTACTCATTACAATTTAAGCCGCTTAAAGATGCTGAAATTGCCTTTAATATTAATGCAGCAATACAATTGTTTGCGCAAAAAGACAATGAAACGATAGTAAATAGTAAAAAAACTAAATCATATATTTTTGTTAGAGCTGATTATAGACTCAATAAAATAAGAGTTAACGACATATACTATTTGGAAGCTAAGAAGGACTATGTCACCATACATACTTCTGATAATGTATATACAGTTCATGCTACTATGAAAGATATGGCAAATATACTTCCTGCAGATTTATTTATACGTACCCATAGAAGCTATATTGTAAATATTGATAAGATTTTCTCTATCAAATACCCAGATATATTGATTGAGCATAAAATGAAAACTATTCAAATTGGTGGTTTTTATCGCAAGGAACTGTTTAATCGGATTAATGTTATATAGTGCTTGCCCGAAAACGCCAAAATCTATCATTTCGTCTGTCTGCCGAATCAGGTATGTAAAATACCTTAATGCAGTATTGTAGCTACGGGATTTTGTTGAAACATATAATCCTCATGCATAAATAAATTCGTTGTCTAATCCAATATTATCATTTTCCTATACTTATGCGGATTTAAGTTATGCCAATTATAATTCAAATCTGCTGATGAATACGTGGAATATAAACGATTTAAGGTGCTATTTAAGTTAGACTAAACTTTAGAGGTCTGTCTATTTTGCGTTCACGGATATCACAATTTGATATTGATTTGTTAATTATCTATCTTGTTTTTTTTTACTTTCGCACCATAATTTTTTAAATCAAAACATTCTACTATGAGATTAATTACATTATTTACATCAGTTTGCATATTCTTATTATTGAGTACTTTAAATAGTCAATTAATTGCTCAAAGCAATTTTCAACAGGCATCTCAATATGATACCCAACCTCAACTTAATATTGCAAATAGCTATCAATTACCATTACAGCAAACATCATTTAAAGTGCTTTTAGTAGATGATGATGCTTATGGTCCTGACGAATCATCAAGAATTATTACTGCCATTGCAAATGCTGGATATACTTATTCTGTATATAATATAGGCACAGGTCTTGCTCCAATTTATGATACTCTTATTAAGTATGATATGGTTATTTGGACAACTGCTAATGATGGATCTAATTTGTATTTGTGGGATGTTAGTGATACAACATCTTTAGGTATTAATGCTGTAAAATTTAATGTCGGATTAACACAGTATTTGTCTGCTAATAAAACTCTTTGGATTGACGGATTGGATTTTATATATGATATTTATGGCTATGCTCCCGATAGTTTTAGTAGTGGTGATTTTGTATATGATGTAATGGGAATAGAAAATTACGTTGGGCAATCGCATGCTGATGATGGCAGCTCATATGCTGGATTGCCAATGGCAATTAAATCAGCTACAAATACAATAAATAAGCCTGATATCATAAAATGGATATGGTCATCACTTTGGTATGGAGATGCTTTTGATATTACATCAAGTACTACTCCATTATATGAAATGGGTCCCGCAGCATATACGTTTGCTGGTAAAACAAATGCCTTTTATAAAGGCAATGTTATTACTTCTTCATTACGAATAGGTTCTATGGGAGATGGAAGTACTTATGTTCAAGCTGATATTGATTCATTGGTGAGCAGTACAATTCGAGGCGTGATTCAAAGAAATCCAGTATTAGCTGGAGACACAATAGCACCAATAGTTGTTTCAGCAACAGCCCTTTCAGATACAACAATATTAGTGGTATTTACCGAGGCAGTTGATACAACAGCCGAAAATACAGCTAATTATACTGGTATAACAGGAGTCAGTTCAGCAAGTTTAAATTCAGCAGCTACAACTGTTACAATAAATCTATCTACACCTTTGATAAGTGCTCAAATTTACAATCTAACAATAAATAATATAAAGGATACCGCACAAAACATTATGGACTCAGCACAAACATTTAGTATTGTTTATACTGCTCCTCAGCCAATTATTATTCCTGATTTGATAATAACAGAAATTATGTATAATGGGCCCGAAAGCGGAACCGATACAACAGAGTTTATAGAGATTTATAATAATGATACCATGTCTGTTGATCTCACAGGATATTCATTCGTACAAGGATTTACATATACATTTCCATCTATTAATATAGATACAAATTCGTATATTATCATAGCAGTTGATAGTGTAAAATTCAATGGTTTCTTTGGAGTAAGTGCTTATGAGTGGACTAGTGGAGGACTAGGCAATGGAGGAGAGGATATTATTCTGGTAAATGCCAATGGCGATACAATTGATATAGTTGATTATGATGATGGTGGACTATGGCCAGGATCACCAGATGGAGGTGGCACAAGTTTAACATTCTGCAATATTAATCTCGATAATAATAATGGAGCAAATTGGTCAGCAGCAACTTCTTTAGTTGGAGTAAATGCTGCAGGAGATAGTATTTGGGCTAATCCAGGTTCTGGATGCGGTAGTAGCATTATTATTCCTCCAGTTGGAGACACAATAGCACCAATAGTTGTTTCAGCAACAGCCCTTTCGGATACAACAATATCAGTAGTATTTACCGAGGCAGTTGATACAACAGCCGAAAATACAGTTAATTATACTGGTATAACAGGAGTCAGTTCAGCAAGTTTAAATTCAGCAGCTACAACTGTTACAATAAATCTATCTACACCTTTGATAAGTGCTCAAATTTACAATCTAACAATAAATAATATAAAGGATACCGCACAAAACATTATGGACTCAGCACAAACATTTAGTATTGTTTATACTGCTCCTC
>JAOZKO010000244.1 GCA_029935325.1 Bacteroidales bacterium | reverse complement strand
CGTGTATCAGATCATGCTCTTCCTCCTCAATTGAACCGTGCTCTTTCCCAATTTCTGCAAGTTCAACAATTTCTGAAGAATGGAGTGCTGTTTTTGATTTATCAATCTTAAATTTAGAAGCAAAATATTTGATTGAATCGGTTAATATTTTAGCCACAGGATAAATTAAAATACTAGTCCAATAGAGTGGAAAAGCAATTATCTTTGCAAATAGCAGCGGATTTTTCGAAGCAAACAATTTTGGAGTAATCTCACCTATGAGCAGTAAGAATATAGTTAATAATATAATTTGAACTAAGAGTACCAGTTCAACTGAAAAATGATATATTTCAGCAAACTCAATGGCAATAGTAACCGCTAATATTGAGGCAGCAACATTAAAAATAGTATTGCCAAGTAGAATTGTTACTAATAACCTACGAGGATTTTCGAGTAATGCTAAAATATATTTATTTGATAAACCTTTCCCCTCTTTAAGCTCTTTCAAATGGTTTTTATCCAATGAGAAGAGCGCTACTTCAGATCCAGAAAATAGAGCAGAAAATATGAGTGAAATAAATAGAAAAATTAATTCAGGAAACCAATCAGTATCCAACTATTTTTTAATACTCCTAATTGTTATAAAATACTTACTGCACAAAGCTAGAAAGGAAGATCATCAGCTTCAGAAGATTCGGTTTTTTCAGGAGCATCTTGTGTAAATGTTGTTCCTCCGGAAGATTCTTGAGAAACTTCGCCGCGTCTATCTAGCGGAATTATTCCATTGAATTCGGCAATTATCTCAGTATAATAACGTTTAACCCCATCTTTCTCATAGGTATTATGAGTAATTCTTCCTTCAATATAGAATTTCTTTCCCTTTTTCAAACCATCTTTATAAAAATCAGATAATCCAAAAGCAACAATATTGTGCCATGTAGTTTCATTCTGCCAATTGCCATCTTTGTCTTTACGACTGTGTTCTGTTGCAACTGAAAATTTTGTTACAGATACATTTGATGTTGTAAAACTGGTTTCAGAATCTCTACCTAGAGTTCCTATTAATTGAACTTTGTTTAATGAAAATGGCATATCTCCCTCCTATCTATTTAAAAAATATTTGTTAACAAAAATAACATAAATTTTGACTGATGCAACGAAAAAATCGAATTATAAAAAATTACTGATTATTTGGGAACAATAAATGCATCTTTAAATTTAGGAATAGTCCATAGTTCATTCCTAGCTTTTTCTGCTGCTTCCCTCGATTCAAATGGAGATAATTGTACTACGAAAAATCCACTTTTTTCACTTTGAATAATACTAAGCTTGTATTTGATTTTATTCTCAGCGTCTCTCAAAAAGTTTTCGGCTTTCTCCTTTGTCGAAAATGCTCCAACTTGAACAACATATCCATCCTCAACTAATTGAGGTGGTAATGCTGGTGTAGGAGTTACAACTTTTTGTGTAGTAGGAACCTCAATAGCTTCATGTGAAATAGCAGTAGTTGTTGTTTCTTCAGGTACATCATTTACATCCGAGACATCGTCAAACACATAAACTTCCTGATCGCTTGAATTTGTATCTGACGTTGCTTCCTTTGAGGATGAACAAGCTAGAGTATATATTATCAAGAATGCAATAATCAAAAATCTATTAAAACTCACTTTTACCTCATGATTAATTTAAAATACCCGCCTAAATTTGATTAAGCGGGTACCCAAAGTTACATAGAAATATTTTTCAATGGTGTGTTTTTTAGAATATAATTACTCTCTTTAGAGATACTTGTTTTAGCTAATGGGACACTAGCCGGCAGTGTTGAAACATTGATCTGTGAGATTGATGCACCAAATTTACTGTTTATTTTTTTAATAAATTCATTTGCTATTACTGCATATCCTCTAGTTGTAGGGTGAACTCCATCAAGACTAAAAGTATTACCAAGTATAAAACTGGTTGAAAAATTAATTCCATCTATCATCATTCCGCCATCAGCTACACCAGCAAAGAATTTATTAACATCTACTAAAACCCAAGTATCAGAGTTTGCATCAACTGTGGATTTAATAACTCCATTAAAAGCTGTTGTAGCATCTTTAGTAATAACTATTTCATCAGCATCTAACACAAAACGATCAGGCCAAGGATTCTGTGGATGAAAACCGAATGGTTGATTTGTATCAATTCCAGGAGGTGGAGTTTCACCAATACTAGCATAATATTTTCCTTCAGTATCCCCTAATAAACCAGCATACGCGCCGCCAGTTAATGTGATCAATAAATTGCCAATATAAAGATCATCCGGAGAAGCTAATCCGGTAGCAACTGTTTCACCATTCTTTTGATAAAACAAACCCATTATTGCTGGATTTTGTGATATTGCAGCTTCTATTCCAGCTCCCATTTGAGGTCCAACAGTAGTGAAATAAGGTATGTTTTGAACATCCGGTATATTTGCAGCGGCAATTTTACGATGACCGGTTGTATCTGTCAATGCATTACCAACCATATTATATAAAGAAGTGAAAGTCGGCACATCTGTTGGAAGTTTTCCAGTAGCTGCATCAGTTCCACTAGTACCACCGCTTGTAGCATATCCTAAAACATCGTTGTTACCTATCCACAGTGTTATAAATGTAGCTTGAAGATTAAGAGCTTGCTCAATTATACTCTTACCCATTTCTTGGTTTCTTAATACCAAACTGAAAAAAGGATTTCCCCTAGCAATAGTTTTTTGTTGAAAGTCAGTTTCATCGATAAGATCGAAAAGAATTGCACCGGGAACTCCAAGGTTGTTATAAGGAGCGGCATACCCAAGATTAGTAGGTTCTCCAAATCCACTATTAGGAGTAAAAACAATATCCGGCGATAATGATACAATTTCTAATTTACCAGGGATTCCTGGTTCACTTATCAATGGCTGAACAAAATCAGTCCCAACTTGATCAGCAATTAATTTACCAAATGAATATATCTGGGTACTTTCATACAACGAAGCATTCTGATATCCAGCAGTTAGACTGTTACCAATTGATACAAACTTTGTAAAATCAGCCTCCCCTGTATTTGGAGCTTGTGGTGCAGTAAGATCTGAACGGTCTTCGCAGCCGATAATCATTATAAGCGATATACTTAATATTAGTGCTAAAATTCTATTTATTTTATTCATAATAATCTCTCCTCCCTTAGTTTAAGTAGTAAGACAAATTGATACCAAGTAGATGCGCGGATGAATTATAAACACCGTTAAAACCGGCAGCACCGCTAGTATAATCTACATTTGAATTTTCGATTGTTCTTTCATTAAATCTTAAATACATATAAGCTAAGTCAAGAACTAAGTTTGGAGTAAATTTATAACCAAAACCGATATTGAACCCCCATCTATTCGCATCTGGGAGTGATGGTTCAACCCATTCGTCTTTAACAGGACTACTGTCGTATAATATTCCACCACGTAAATCAAAGCTTTCAGAAAACGAATATTCAGCTCCTAATCTTGCTATCCACGAATTTGTATAATCACGAATTGATGTACTAACATAAGGGTTACCGTCTTCACCATTATATTCAGTAAATGTCACTTCCATTTTATCATAACTGCTCCATCCAACATACTGAAAATCGGCTGATATTGTAAGATCATCGTTTGGTAAGAAAGCAACACCTACAGTAGCATTATAAGGTAGTGAAAGTGGTGCTTCAATACTTCCATGCGGGATTAAGCCGGTAAATTGTGAAGGCGAAGTTACTTCAGCATCACCAGCAAACGTAAATTCAGAACCGCTTCTGAAATCGAGACCAACACTAAAAGATTTGCTTGGTTTATAAAGTAAACCTACCGAATATGCAAATGCTCCCCCATTACCGGAAAGATCAATAGTAGCATCACCTTCAAACGGTGAAAGAGAATTCTTCTTCATAATTGTAACATTACCATAAACATATGACGCAGTTACACCTAACGAAAATTCATCAGATAATTTATATGAAGCTCCACCAGTAAAATAAAAGGTTTGAACCTCAGTATCAATTGCTAGATATCTACCAATCCAATCTTCATCCCAGGTAGTACCAAGACCATATTGATTATTAACACCAAGACCTATCACCCACTTTTCACTCAACTGATGAGTAATATAAAAGTTTATTGGAGTGAATACTGCTGTCTCCATTATATATTCATCAATATCAGGTGAAACACCTCTAAATGTCGCAGATGGAGAAATCAGTGTTGTACCTAACATGAACTGTGTTCCATTTAGTTGCGATAATCCAGCTGGGTTATAATAAAGTGCTGAACCATCAAGGGCTAATGCAGTGTAAGCTCCTGCCATTGCCATTCCTCTAGCCCCATGTTCATTGATTTGAAATCCACTAGCGAACATCTGAGAAGAAACAACCATAATAACAGAGATTAACTGTAGTATCTTTTTCAATCCTACCTCCTAGTTTATGAAATATTTATTTAGTGTAGCAAATATAATTAAGATTATTCTATTATGAAAAGAAGTTCTCCTTTATCAACAGACTCACCAACTTTACAATTATTGGTTTTAATAATCCCCTCTGAGGGAGATTTAATCTCATTTTCCATTTTCATAGCTTCCAGCACCAATAATGATTCGCCGAGTTGAACCATATCACCTACTTGCTTATTTACTTTTACTACTAAACCATTCATTGGCGCAGTGATTTA
>JAOZKO010000243.1 GCA_029935325.1 Bacteroidales bacterium | reverse complement strand
GCGGATGAAGGGACTCGAACCCCCACGCCTCTCGGCACTAGATCCTAAGTCTAGCGCGGCTACCAATTACGCCACATCCGCAATTATAGAACCCTGTAAAACAGGGCTGCAAAGATAAAACTTTTTTTTACTTAGCAAAGATTTTAATTATTTTTTTTATAGGAGCGATTTATCTAATAAAAAATTGACTTTTTCAATCTAATTTGTATATATTCTATATTTTTACAATCTAGATTGTAAAGCAATAATATATTTGTTTAAATTTGCAGCTTACTAAATAACCCTATAAATTATATCAACATATATAACTATGAAACAGTTTATTATATTATTTGTCTTTATATCACTATCCTATTTGGTGAAAGCACAAAATATCGGTGATACAATTATTATTTCCACTTTTGATTACTCTTCTCAAACTCGAGATACTATAGTTGGGTTTCCAACTGACACATCATTAAGTTTCGAAAAAGTTCTAATGTATTATAATATTCGATGCAAAGACGGCAATGTATCTCCACCAGTAAGTGGGCAAACCAATTTTGGATGTGGCGAATGGGATTATAGCTGTAATACTTATATTCATGATTCTTCAAGGGTAGATTCTTTGCGCGCTACACATGCTAGTTATTGGATTTCTAATTTCTCCGGAAATACTTTTGCCTATAGAGCAACTGCTATGAATAAATATTATCAATATTTGCAAAAAGACGTAACTATTAATACAATTATTTCCGATACTCAATCCACTGTTGGTAGTGGTAGCCTTAGTAATACTGAGCTTATTCCTAGCAATGGTCTTAATGTAAAGAGACAATATTTATATACTCAAACTGAGCTACTGGCAGCAGGAGCTCATGCCGGTGATTTAGATGGTATTATGCTAACTGCAACTTCTGGAACTGCATATACTGGTTTTATGAGAATTAAAATTAAGGCTTCTTTAAAGACTTTTCTAACAGATTCGCTCCCCGATACTAGTGGTTTTACAGATGTTTATTTTAAAAATTCGAACTTTGCAAGTGGACAAAATAGATTGCAATTTTATACTCCATTTTTATGGGATGGGACTTCTAATGTTATAATTGAATTATCTTATTCCAATATTCAAACTGCTAACAACATAAGTTTTGTGGGCTCGCAACTTAGTCAAGATATGGCACTTTTAAGCTCTGATGATAATTCGTTTGCCTTTAATGGAGCAAATTATCTTGAGACAAATAACTATAAAGGAATCCCTGGGTCAAATCCACGAACAGTAGAAGCCTGGATAAAAACCACAACTGCTGATAAAGAGATTGTTAGTTGGGGAAGTAATGTTGCAGGAAAAAAATGGGTATTTAGAGTAAATGGAACTGGGACTATACGAGTAGAAGTTAACGGAGGATATATTTATGGCACAACCATTTTGACTGATAATAAATGGCATCACGTAGCAGCAGTACTCAATGGCTCAAATGTGAATAATATTCAGCTTTATGTGGATGGTGTTTTGGAAACAGGGTTGACAACCGCCAATAGATCAATTATTACTGACACCACTGGTGGAATTAATTTAAGAGTTAGCCGAGGAATTAATAACCGATATTTCAATGGTAATATTGATGAAGTAAGAGTTTGGGATGCCGCCCTAAGCCAATCAACACTACGAAAGTGGATGTATGCTAGCCTAAGTGCTAATCATACTAACTATTCTAATTTGCAACTCTATTATAAGCTTGATGAGAATACAGGTGGACAAATCTCTGACAGTAGTGGAAATATGCGAGATGCACATACTGTTATTGGGAGTGCCTGGTCATCAATTAAGGGAATTAATTTATTCAAATCTTATACAACAAGCCAAAACCGACCAAATACAACTTTTCTACAAGGAAGCTATAATCTTACAATTGTCAATGATACTATACTTGATACTATTCCATTATTGGGGCATCAAGTAAAAGAATATCAGATTGTAAGCAATACGGGAACAACTCAGTCGGATGCGATTAATACAGTTATGGATACTTTGTTTTGGGAGGCAGGAGATGAGTATATTTATGATGCATCAACAGGAAATATAATAGATACAAACACCTTAGCCGCTGATGGGACTATTAGTATTACTACTTTGAATTACTACAGACGAACTCCTATGAAATTTGAAATTATGTCCTTTGTAACTCCCTACGGAATTAATCTGGACTTAGGTATGGAGGGTAAAACTTGGACTTTTGATGTAACGGATTTTATGCCATTTTTGAAAGGTGATAAAAGAATTACCGTTGAGCGTGGTGGACAATGGCAAGAAAATATGGATATTAAATTTGCATTTATTGTAGGAACTCCTCCGCGAGATGTAATTGATATTCAGCAAATATGGCCAGTACAATATCCTTCTTATACAAGTATTATGAATAATAGTGTATTTGAGCCAATGAATGTAAATATGAATGCTGATGGAAAATCATTTCTTATTAGATCAGCCATTACTGGCCATGGACAAGAGGGCGAGTTTATTCCTCGAAACCACTATATAGATATTAATGGAGGTACTGATGAATTCTCGTGGCAAGTATGGAAGCATTGCGCTAATAATCCTGTATATCCACAAGGTGGAACATGGATTTATAGTCGTGCAGGATGGTGCCCTGGAACTCCAACTCTTATGAAGAAATTTGATATTACTTCTTTTGTTACTGCTGGTCAAAGCGAAAATATTGATTATGGTATATTTACCGCATCTGGAACATCAAAGTATATTATTAACAATCAGTTGGTAACTTATGGTGATGTTAATTTTACTCTTGATATTGCTGCAATTGATATTACTGCGCCAACAAATAAAATTGAATATGCAAGAAATAATTCTATTTGCAATAATCCAGGTGTAATTATTAAAAATACTGGTGCTACAACAATCACTTCAGTATTGATTAAGTATTGGGTAAATCAAAATCCCACACCAAATACCTATACATGGAATGGCTCATTGGCATCAATGGAAAGTATTGAAGTTAATTTCCCTGTGGATTCGGCTCTATGGAGCAGTTTAACTCCTGGCGAAAATAAATTTCATATAGAGTTGCAAAATCCTAATGGAGGAGTTGATGAATACTCTTATAATAATACCTATAATTCTACTTTTGTGATTCCTGATGTTATTCCCTCTGAATTTATTATTTTCCTAAGAACTAATAATGCAGGTTACGAAACATCATACAATATTTATAATAGTGCAGGAACTGTGATCTTTAATAAATCAGGATTAGTGTCAAATACTTTTTATCGCGATACCATGAAACTTGGAGTGGGCTGCTATAAGCTTGAGATTTTAGATAGTGATGATGATGGCCTTAAGTTTTTTGCTAATAACGACGGATCTGGATATATAAACTTAAGGCGAATTACTGGTGTAGTAGTTAAAAACTTCGAACAAGATTTTGGTAGTTCAATCATTTACAATTTTACAATTGATTATCCACTTAGCTATGACGAATTGCATAAGAATGATAAATCAGCAATATATCCAAACCCAAGTAAAGGACTATTCAATATTGAATTTGAAGGTCAATTGGCAAATAGCGCATTGGTAACAGATGTTATGGGTAGAGTTGTTTTATCAATGGATTTAAAGACTACTAATTCTGAAGATTATAAACTAGACCTAAGCAACCAAGCACCTGGAATTTATTTTGTAAGCCTACAATACGAAGAGCGAGTAGAGGTGCATAAGGTGATTGTGCAGTAATTGAGCGTTGCTTTATCTCTTAGTCTTGAGTTTTTTTCTTATATTTGCTGCACTAACATTTTGATTTAATGTTAAAATAACAATAAATATATGAAACGAACTTTACTAATCTTAGCTTTTTTACCACTTTTTATATCAAATATAATCAGCCAGTCCATTTCCACCAATGGTGAAATCTATAATTTTGATATTGGTGATGTATTTCATTATTCTCACATAATGTCGAACTCAAGCGGAGGTAGTGTTTCTGAAAGCAATATAATAATTACTGGAAAATACTACTCCTCTAATAATGATACAATTTTCTATATCAGGGATATTAAATCAAAGTCTTCTAGTTCATTTAATCCAACACCTGTTTTTGAAAATACTAATGATACTATTGCTTATTCAAATCTTGATTCAACTGTAAACAATGGAATTATTGACAGTGTTTATTACGACACTTTGAAGTATAATGGTCATAAGATAAATAGAGATACAACTAGTTTTGGTGCTTATTTTGCCGATTCCTTAGGTGTCGTTTATATGCTGATTTATAACGAACCAATTACATTGACTTATGATGAAGTTTCTCTTGTATATTACAAAAAAGGAAATGACGAATGGGGAATCCCTATTCCTTTATCAATATCATCAAATGATGATGCAATTTATTTGATTAAATTATTTCCTAATCCTGCGACTAGTCAAATCACAATCGAATTCGACAAGCAAATCAGTAATTGCGAAATCATTATTTTTAATATCTTTGGACAAGAAATTATCCATCATCAATTAGATGGAAATACAAAGTACAGTCTTACTATTTCTGAACTGAAGGCAGGAATGTATTTTTACTCTATTGTTTCTGATGGTAATATATTGAAAAGTGATAAATTTATTAAGCAATAATTGAAAATAAATTCTCCTTCTCAAAACTTTGCCTCGCTCCTAAAGGATGGTTTTAAGA
>JAOZKO010000039.1 GCA_029935325.1 Bacteroidales bacterium | reverse complement strand
TGAGTATTGAACTCAATACCAAATGGATTTATAATACGCTTATTATTATAGGTATAGTTTAATTCAAACACATTATAATATTTGGTGTTTTGAAAAGCAATATACTGGCCGCTTAAGTTAGGCTCATAGTCAACAATTTCTTTTTCAATATATACAGAGCGTAAGCGAGCCATATGCTTAATCCTTGTTTTTCCTTTAGGATTTTTGAAGTAGAAAATAACTTCAGGGCTTAATTTTCGGTATTCATTATCATAAGTGGAGCTATTGTAATTATACTTTTTACCAACAATTCCAACACTAAGCCGGCGGATTTTAGAATTGAAATAGATATTCCGATGCAAACCAAAAGAACCATTCCAGTCATTTGTACTAAAGGAGTATAGTGGCATTAGTTCATATTCCCATTTTTTCTCAAAAGCGGAATGGTTATAAATTAAAGCGCCAAGCATAAATTTATTATAAGCATTCCAACCCATTACTGGAGTAAAATATATATGGCTCTCTTCGGCCCAAGGCATTGAAGTTAGGAATTTAACTTTAAGTTTTTTCTTTTTTGGAAACAGCTTATTAGGGTAATAGAAATTGTTTCCAGGATTATAATCGAGTATATTATATGGTTGATTTACCGTTATCTTCTTGTATTTTTTTGCAGGAAATGTAATTGTTTCCTTACCGCTAAAACCAGGATACCATTGCGATTCTAATTCTGTATTTAAAAGTCCTGTTCCGCTAATAAGAATAGGAGCATTTACATCACCTTTGTTTTTTAGGATAATATTAAGAGAATCTCCGCTTTTTTTCACAGAGCATATTTTATAATCATTACGACCTTTGCTATAAATATAGCCTTGAAAGAACCATGATAAATCTTCCTGGCTTTTTTCTTCAAAAAACATAATTAGATCCTCAGGTTGAGGATGTTTAAAGCTCCATTCCGTATAAAACTCCATCATTATTTTCTGAAATTTTTCTTTACCAAGATATGCTTGCAAATTTTGAAATGACAACGCCATCTTTGTATAAGCAATTACGCCATAATTCATTGATGTAAAATCTTGAGATTTTAGATTTGCGGCCTGGTCTAAATTATAGGATGCCATAAATTTATTCCCCAAATAGTAAGCATATTGATCATCAAGTTCATCTAAGTGAAAGGCAGGAATAACTACATCTAGATATGCCTTTAGAAGTGTTAAATCAGGA
Organism: Bacteroidales bacterium; assembly: GCA_029935325.1. Taxonomy (GTDB): domain Bacteria; phylum Bacteroidota; class Bacteroidia; order Bacteroidales; family UBA1556; genus UBA6267. The sequence goes on along the minus strand of JAOZKO010000039.1, from coordinate 13,299 downwards.
TAATACTCCTTTGTATATTGGGTTTGATAAAAAGTATTTATTCCCTCGTCAAGCCATGGGTAGTCTCTTTCGTTGAATCCAAAAATCCCATAAAACCAATTATGGCCAACTTCGTGCATAATTGTTTCTTCTAATGCAAAACTAGTATTTGACTCTCCTATAATTGTAATATTGGGGTATTCCATTCCCGCTCCGGCACTTAATGTTCCTTGAACAGCAGTAACTCTTTTATAGGGATAATTTCCAACTTTTGTAGAGTAATATTGTGTAGATCTTCCAATATATTTCAAGCTTTTCTTCCATAATCGAGCTTCTTCATTTGTAAATAGAGCTTGGGTTTCAACAATTTTACCATTGCTTAAAGTAATATTACCCCTTAGTACATGGTAACGTTTGTCGGCAAACCAAGCAAAATCATGCACTTTTTCTTGATAAAAATGCAAGGTTTTGGTTTGCGTTGAAGAAGTTGGGAAGCTAGTATCTTTAGTAAATTTACTGATGGCAGCTGTTACCTTAGCTAATGAATCCATCCACTGCTCTTCCTTTTGTCCATTAATCAAATCACCAGTTGCACCCACTCTATAGTTGTTTGGCAAAGTAATATGCACATCATAGCTTCCAAATTCTGAGTAGAACTCTCCTTGATTTAGATATGGCATTTGGTGCCAGCCCTTAGAATCATATACTGCGGGTTTTGGATACCATTGTGTTATCTGATATGATTGCTTTGAGTGTCCAAGTCTGGAAAACTCTGATGAGGGAATTTTAACAAAAAAGGGAGTGGAGATTTCAATTTGTTCGCCAGGCAATAGGGTTTTGCCTAAATATACTTTAGCAATATCAATATGCTTCTCATCATATTCCCATTTTAATTTTTTATTATTTGAGGAAAAATCGATCAAGTTTATATAACCAAGCTTACTAGAATCAGCATAGTATAAATCAGAATTCCCATTTTGTAACATTTGCTCACAAAGAGCTGTATTCTCATTTTTATATGCATTAGGCCAAAGGTGAATATAAATATATGTCAAACTATCGGGAGATTGATTATGATATTGTATTTTAATATCTCCCAAGAGCGAATGATCAACATCATTCAAACTAACATGAATCTCATAATCAACCTTTTGTTGCCAATAATCCTGAGCTACCAATGACAAATTAATCATTAATAAAATACTAATAAAGGATAGCCGTTTTATATTTCTATGGTATAAAATCATAAGTTATCGTTTGCTTGCATTAATTATACTTTCAAGTTCATTTATATCTGGGTCTTTGGCAATAATTATAAAGTCAGAGTCCAAAATGTAAATCCGAGGATATATTCCATAGGGGTTTATTATAGCCTCATCATCAGGGCTAGCAAGTAGGTTCACCCATTCAAATCTTCCCATTGAGCAATAATTCGACCATGCTAATTTATCTTTTTCAAATGAAATGGCTATCACATCAAAATCTTCGCGTGAGTATGAATTATAAAGAGAAATGAGTATTGGATTTGTTTCCCAGAATTTTTTATACTTCGCTTTCCAAATATAGATGAGTTTTATTTTCGATTGATTATCTTTAATATTATAGATAGTATTATCTAAACTAATAAGGCTTAAATCAGGAAAAATATTTCCCTTATCTAAAAGTAGCTCAGTATTTTCTATTAACTCTTTTTTTGACTTAAAATTCTTAATGGTTTTTTGTAGAGCTATTGAATGAATATTATTGGGGTATTTGGCAGAAAGAGAATCAGAGACCAATTGAAAAAGAGTATAATCTAATTCTAGATCTAATATCCGGTGACTGCCAAATTTACTATAAAGTCCAATAAGTGAGGAGAGTGATGTTGGGTTTGATTGAATTATTTGCTTGAGTTCAGTATAAATACTTAATTGATTAAGCCTTAATAACGAATCTGTTGTTGCCCTAATTAGATCAATGTTATCATCACCAGCAGCATCCCTATACTCGCCATAAATTTCATCGTATTTTTCGGTATGATTATTTATAATTTTATTAATGTTGAACATAATTTCAGAGTCAAAGGAGCCCGAAACAGTATAGTTTGTATTAATTGGGTGTTCTTTAATTGTAATATTTACAGTGTCGTTTTCAGTTAAAATCAAAGTAATAGCTTGCAAATGCGAAAACCTCAATATGTATATATCGTTAGCTTGTTTTGGGTTTATATTGAAATTGATACTTGAAATATTGCCTGCCAAAACGGAGTCAATAACAATAGTTCTTGTGGTATTCATTCTTTCAAGATAAACAATACCGGAAAATTCAAGGCCTTCCATATTTACATTTATACTGATAGAATTGCCTTCAGTATTGGAAGATTTAGTTGTGCAAGAGTGCATTAAACCTCCAATAATTACGATAATAATAATATATATTATTGATTTAAAAACGGATTGTTCCTTCATACTTATTGCTTAATTTATAAAGTTCAAAAATAAGAAGATTTTAGATTTAAGCGAAGAAATAATATATCATTTGTTTTGTTTACCATTCATTTGTAAACATATCCTTTAAAATCGTAGTTTTGTTATCTAAAATTATAACCCTTTGAGAAGAATAGTTGTTAGTATTATTGTATTTATTGGCTTAGCATTGAGTCTAGCATCCTGCTATCCTACACGCAATGTTCCTGAGGGCTCATACCTTTATGGCAGCAACTCTTATAAGATTAAAGATGGTAAAATTGCTTCTCATAATCTTAACTCTTATTATTTGCAAAACACTAATCAGTCGATGCTATTTCTTCGCCCATCTCTTTGGTTTTATGATTTTGGTACTAGGTTTAAGGATAGCAGTAAGGTAAATAGGTTTTTTACCCAGACTTTAGGAGAACCTCCTATAATTTATGACTCCACATTAATAGACGATACATGGGAAAATATGCAGCAGCACCTAAAGAACCTTGGCTATTATAATGCTGAGGTAATTCCTATTATTACAAAGAGCAATTATTATCGAACAGTAAAAGTTAAATATGTGATTATCCCCCATAAACCCTATTTAATTCGTGATGTAAAATTTGATATTGTAAATAGAAGAATTCGATCTTTTGTATTAGCAGATTGGGGGAAATCACCTTTAGATACAGGAAGAATATTTTCGGTTAATTTACTACAGCAAGAACGAGATAGAATAACAAAGGATTTAAGAAATTTGGGGTACTATTATTTTAGTAAGAAGCAAATAGCATTTGAGGCCGACTCAGCTTTAAGTAAACATGAGGTAAGTTTGAAGTTGCAAATTAATGAATTGTCATACACTGATGCTAACTATTTGGATTCAATTATTTATATTAAAGACAAGCAATATAAGTTTAATAAAGTAATTATTTACCCTGAAATAGCCACAAATAATACAGATCAAGCATTTGATACAACAATCGTATCTTACGATTTTGATAATAGAGGTGAGCTTGACTTTTATTTTATTCATAACGGATCCTTAGAGGTAAATCCAAAAGCCATATTGCAAGCCATATTTATAAAACCCGATCATTTTTATAAGCAAGACGATGTTGCCCATTCATATAAGGCGCTATTTAATCTTAATATTTATAAGTATATAAATGTGAATATTAAAGATTTAAAAATGGAAAAGGATGGTTTCGGACAGCTTAATTGTATTATTCAGTTGTCTAAAATGTCTAAATACAGTATTAGTAGTGATTCAGAAGTAAAAAACACTGGTGGTGACTTAGGTATTGAGCAGGGTTTTGGTATTGTAAGTAGGAATACGTTTAAGAATGGAGAAATATTAAGCGTATCTTTAAGGGGTGCTTTGGAAGTTCAAAATGTAACCAATTCAGAAAATCCTAACGAAATACTGAAGATTTTTAATACTTTTGAAGCAGGGATTAATACAAGCTTAGAGTTGCCAAGATTTTTGGCTCCAGTAAGTAGGAACTTTTTTTCCAGATATTTTAATCCTAAAACTAAATTAGAATTAGGTTATAACTATCAAGATAGACCAGACTATACTCGCATTATTGTTAATAGTAACTTTGGTTATCGCTGGACATCAAGTATAGATGTGTCGCATATTCTTAATCCTTTTGAATTGGCCTCTGTTAAAATAGATCCTGAACCAGAGTTTCAGAAGATTATTGACGCCTATCAAGATCCGAGAATAAAATACTCATATCAAGATCACTTGGTACTTGGTATGAGCTATTCTTATACGTATAAAGAGCGAAATCTGAATATTAGGAAACCATTTAAATTCTTTTTTGGAAAGGTTGAATTAGGAGGTATCCCCTATAATTTTATTAGCAAAGTATTTGGTCAAGAGAAGGATAGCCAAGGGCAAAATTGGATAGGAGATTTGCCCTTTACTCAATTTATTCGCTTTCAAAGCGATTTTAGATATTACCTTCCTGCGTCTAATGGAAATTTAATGCATGTTTTTAGAGCTAGTTTAGGAGTAGGAGTACCATTGGGAGGTTCTGTTGCTGTTCCTTTTGAAAAAAGTTTCTATATTGGTGGAGCAAATAGCCTAAGAGCATGGACCTTGGGAACTTTAGGTCCTGGTAGTTATACAACAGGTAGCAAAACTTTTGAAATGACAGGAGATATTAAAATTGAACTAAATTATGAGTTTAGATTTCCAATTACAGGCTCAATAAAAGGAGCTATATTTACAGATGTAGGAAATATTTACCTCCTTAAAGAGAGTGATGCAATACCTGGTGGAGCATTTCATTTTTATAATTTTTATGAGAAATTGGCTGCCAATATTGGATACGGATTGCGCTATGATTTGAGCTTCCTAGTTATTAGGTTTGATGTTGCTAATCCTATTTATCAACCTTATTTAACTAAAGGGAATCGTTGGTCAATGCTAACCACAGGCACGGACCCAAGAGTTATATGGGCATTTAATTTTGCCATAGGTTATCCATTTTAAAATTCACCTTATAGAAGCAAAGAGTATTAATTATGAGTCTATTTTCAGAATTAAGTTATCAGGAATTAAAAATACTTTTTGGCCATACACCAACGGTCAAGCAGGATTTGTTGATGCAAAAACTGACTCATTTTATTGATAGCTCAAACTCTAGAGCGCTATTTGTTTTGCGAGGTTATGCCGGTACTGGTAAAACAAGTATTATTTCAGCCCTAGTGAAATTACTGCATAAAAAGAAAAGAGCATTTAGATTAATGGCTCCCACCGGCAGAGCAGCCAAGGTATTAAGTAAATATTCTGGTTTCAGAGCATCAACAGTGCATCGAAGTATTTATTTTGCACGCACAGGTACTGGAGGAGGATTGATTTTAAAATTGCAGCCAAATAAATATAAAGGTGCAATATTTATTATCGATGAAGCCTCTATGATTCCTGATGATACTTCCACGGCAAAAGGTGGAGCAAGGAATTTGCTATATGATATTATGGAATATGCTTATAGTGGAAAGAACTGTAAGCTTATTTTTGTAGGAGATACAGCTCAATTGCCACCAGTGGGAATTCCCTTGAGCCCAGCATTGGACAAGCAGTATTTGAAAAATGCTTTTTATGTTGAAATTGATGATTTAGAACTTGATGAAGTAGTTCGACAGAAAGAGAAGTCAGGTATTTTGCATAATGCCACTCTTTTGCGAGAGAAAATTAATGAAGAAGTATTTCTTCCTCCTTTTTTCGACCTTTACGGCTATCGCGATATAGTAAATCTTCCCGGTACAGAGCTATTAGACGAATTGGTTTCTGCCTATGATTTTCAAGGATTTGACAATACTGTTATTATTACGCGCTCCAATAAACGTGCAAATATTTACAATCGTGAAATAAGAAACAGAATCCTTTTTCGCGAAGAGCAAATAAATGCTGGTGATTATATAATGGTTGTTAAGAATAATTATTTTTGGCTAGAAGAGGATAATGAGGCTGGATTTTTGGCAAATGGAGATATTCTTGAACTTATGTCTATTCAAAAGATGGAGGAGATGTATGGCTTTCATTTTGCGGATGTAACTGCACGTATGGTTGACTATCCCAACGAAAGAGAAATAGAGATAAAAGTATTACTAGACACCCTTGAACTGGAAGCACCAGCCCTAAAATATGAAGATAATAATCGGCTTTATAATGCTGTTATGGAAGATTATTTTGATATTCCACAAAAGGCAAAGCGATTACAAAAAGTAAAGGAAAACCCATATTTTAATGCCATACAAATTAAGTTTTCCTATGCACTTACATGTCATAAAACACAAGGAGGACAATGGCATAGCATTTTTGTAGATCAGGGATATATTACCGAGGAACGAATGGATAAAGAATATTTGAGGTGGCTATATACAGCACTTACTCGCGCTACTGACAAAGTGTTTTTAATTAATTTTTCGGAATCACTATTTGAATCAACTTAGCTTAACACAAAACAATAATTACTAATTTCATAACGTTAGTTCCTAGCACACAATCTCCTAATATAAAAATTATGAAAACAAAATTAACAATAATAATAACAATAAGTCTTTTGCTATTTATTGTTGTTTCAGGATTTATCACAAAGAAATACAAAGAGCCAAAACAAAAATATATTCTAATTGAAGATGCCAAAATTACACTTGACACTTCAGAAATTGCACTTAAAAATTACTGGATTTCAAATTTTGAAGTGACGAATGCTCAGTATAAAAAGTTTTTGTTATTTCTTAAAGAAAGTAATAGAGCAGATGACTATAATATTGCCAAAATAGACTCAACACTATGGAGAATAGAGTACAGCTATTGCGAGCCATTGGTAGAGTATTATCATGCACATCCTGCATATAAGGATTATCCCGTGGTGAATATTAGCTATAAAGCAGCAAAATTATATTGTCAGTGGTTAACAAATCAGGACGAAAGCCAGTTATATGTTTATAGCTTACCCACTAAAGCTCAATGGATTTATGCCGCATCTGGCGGGCACAAATATCTTATTTATCCTTGGGGCGGTCCACACCTCATAGATGATAAGGGAGAGCCACTTTGTAATTATCTTAGGATTGGTGATATTGGAATTCGTAGAGATTCTATAGGAGAACTTGTGGTTAATTCAATTAGAGGAATTGTATCAACATACGGCATAACAGAGGCTTATTCAGCCAATATAGTAAATGCTTATCCCCCAAATGATTTTAAGCTTTATAATATGAGTGGAAATGTATCGGAAATGATTGATCAGGATGGAGTGGCACTGGGTGGCGGTTGGAATAGTCCAGGTTATGATGTTCGGATAAAAAGTGTAGAAAAGTATTCAGGACCTAGTCCAAGTATAGGTTTTAGAGTGGTTAGAGCCCTAAAAAGCGAATAGAAAATATTTTAACGTCTTTTTAAGAGATTATAAATATTGAAACCATGAACTCAGAGAATTTGAAAGTGATTTAATATAAATTAGAACTATATGCGACAAAGTTATTTTATTTCAAAGTTTATTTTATTAGGCTTAATAATAGTAATGGTGGGATTTAAATCTTCAGATTCCGGGATCTATTCTTTCACAGTAAAGGATATTGATGGCAACGATTTTAATTTATCGTCCTTAAAAGGTAAAAAGATAATGATAGTAAATGTTGCGTCAAAATGTGGTTATACTCCACAATATGAAGCACTGCAGGCGCTTTATGAAAAATATGGGGGTGAGAAATTTGAAATTATTGCTTTTCCAGCCAATGATTTTCTAAAACAGGAGCCCGGTACAAATGCAGAGATTAAGCAATTCTGCACCACAGAATATAGTGTGACTTTTAAAATGATGGCAAAGATTTCTGTAAAGAAGGATAAAAAAGCTCCCATTTATAAATGGCTAACTACAAAGGCGGAAAATGGAGTGATGGATAGTAAGGTAAAGTGGAATTTTCAAAAGTACCTTATTGATGAAAAGGGAAATTTAGTAGAGGTGATAAAGCCCGGCACTAAACCTAATGATAAAAAGATTATTGATTGGCTTGAGGGGAAGTAAGGTTTGAAAATTAGTATTAATTGATTAAATTTAATTCTATTACCATTTTAGTGGGTAAAAATTATTTTCTGCTAAATCCGTGGTAGTATCGTTAATTTACGCAATTTCAGCACTTAAGTCACAGTCTGAAAGCGAGCGGTGCATTGTCTCCAGCTCATCCCAAGTGCCAGATTTTACGGCACACTTTCCTTTATAGTGAACGATATAAGCACTTTGCTCAGCTTGAATTTCCTCATGATCGCAAATGCGCATAAGACATTCTATTACCCATTCAAAGGTATTCACATCATCGTTGAACAGCACTAGGCTATACGACTTATCCTCTTCAAGTAAGCTATCAAAAGCCTCTTGTTCTTTTTCCTTATGACTAAACTTAATAAAACTCATTTATAATAATTTTGAGACTGCAAAGATATATAAAAAAGGAAAAGCTTTCATTTTGGGGATGAAAGCCTTCCTGGGTGGTTATAAATGTTTGGGAAGTAAAGGTTGTAAACAATTTATGTTTAATTGTTGCTTTTTAGACACTATTGTTTGCGTTTGGTTGCCCATCGGGTAGAATAAATTTATTTAGATGTTTTTAAGAAAACTAGGGTAAGTAGAAATAATATTGAATTAGTTATTTAAACTATGAGATATCCTATTTGGAAGTATTTAATAGTTCTTTTATCCAATCTTTCTCTCCTATTTTCATTAAAGAGGATTTAATGTAAGTCCTATTCTCTTTTTTATACCAGAAAAAGAATTTTCTTTGGTTTAGTTTTTCTTTTGGATTCTTTTCTGTAAAAACTGGTTTTAGAGAATATGGGTGAAATCCAGAGTAAAAAATCACTGCAGCAACAGTCATTGGGGTTGGTGTGAGGTCTTGAACCTGCTCTAATTGAAATCCTAACTTCTTGGTTCGAACTGCTAAATCAGCCATATCGTGGAGTGTACTTCCCGGATGACTGGAGATAAAATAAGGAATAACCTCCTGATTTAAGCCGTATTCTTTGGACCTTTCTTCAAATTGTCGCTTAAATTTATAGAAAAGAGAGAAAGACGGTTTGCGCATAATTTTCAGAACCTTGTCTGATGTATGCTCTGGCGCTACTTTAAGTCTACCGCTTACATGCTTTGTAGCTAATAGCTCAATATATTTTTTAGCACTTAATCTATCTTCTTTCGAAAGGGAATCATCTACCAATAAGTCGTAACGAATACCACTGCCTATAAATGCCTTTTTTATCCCAGGTACAGCATTTACTTTTTCATAAATATCGATTAATGCATCATGGTTAGTATCCAAATTAGGGCACACATTGGGAAAAATACAACTTGGTCGCAAGCAAGGTTTGCACTCTTCCAAATCTACTCCGCGCATATTGTACATATTTGCAGATGGCCCACCCAAATCACTTAAATACCCTTTAAATTCAGGATGATTTGTAAGTTCTTCGACTTCATTCAATATGGATTTTTTGGACCTACTAGCCACAAATTTTCCCTGATGAGCGGAGATTGTGCAAAATGAGCAACCACCAAAACATCCCCTGTGCAAATTCACCGAGAATTTTATCATTTCGTATGCAGGAATATCTCCTCTGTTTTTATATTTAGGATGTGGCATTCTAGTAAATGGCAAGTCAAAGCTAGCATCGATCTGTTGCTCGCTCATTGTAGGGTAAGGAGGGTTTATAACAATAGCCTTACCACCATGATATTGAATTAAGGTTTGTGGTTGCATTTTGTTCGACTCTCTTTCAATATGCTTGAAGTTAGCTGCAAAAGCTTTTTTGTCTTTTAAGCATTTCTCATGTGAGCTTAAATCCACAAAATTCTCCTTGATTCTTAATTGTACAACTTCTTCCTCGCTGGCAATAATTCCTGTTTGTTGAATTGAACGCAAAGACTGAAAGGGTACACCTTTTTTCAGTAATTTAAGGATTTCAATTATCGGTTGCTCCCCCATTCCATAGATTAGCATATCAGCTTTTGAATCCACCAGAATTGATGGCTTTAGCTGATCAGCCCAATAGTCGTAATGAGTTAACCTCCTTAGCGAAGCTTCAATTCCTCCTATGATAACAGGAGTATCAGGAAAAAGTTCCTTAAGGATTTTTGAATAAGTACTAGCAGCATAATCGGGTCTAAATTTGGCTTTATTACCAGGAGTATATGCATCATTTGATCGAAGGCGCTTATTGGCTGTATAGTGATTTACCATAGAATCCATATTGCCAGCCGTAACGCCAAAGAAATATTTAGGCTTACCGAATTTTTTAAAATCCCTTAGGTCGTCCTTCCAATTTGGTTGAGGCACTAATGCTATGCTAAAACCTTCGCGCTCAATAATACGCCCAATTACCGCCGCTCCAAATGAAGGATGATCTACGTATGCATCACCAGTAAATAGTATAACATCAAATTCGTTCCAGTCGCGTAAGCGCGCCTCCTTAACTGTTGTTGGAAGCCAGTCTTCTATTCGGTATCGTTGGTTTGGAGTCTTCAATTAGTATGTGCTTTTTGTCTAAAAATCATAGTATTTACCCACATTTAGGACATCATTTTTTCTTTAATAATTCCATAGTGGTATGAAGCTAGTAATAGTTTCAAATCATAAATTTCCTGCTTAAGGCTATTACCAATATCAGTATCAGCAACTCTAAACCTTTCCTCAGATTTAACTAAAGAACTAGAGGTAGAAACCATATCTTGAGCTTTTTCAATTGCTATTTTTTGGGAATTGAAAGCATGATGAGCAACCAAAACTAAGCCATATGAATTGTAAATTAGAGTATATCCAGTTATTCCAGTTACACTTTGATATGCTTTGGACATGCCACCATCAATTACAATAAGTTGACCATCAGCTTTAACTGGACTTTCACCTTTTTTTACTTTTACGGGCACATGTCCATTTACAATATGTCCCTTCTTTGGGTCCACATCAAATTCTTGTAATATGCTCTGTACTACTAACGTATTATTTCTATGTGCAAAATATGGATTTCGCTCTTCCTTATGTAATGTTTTATCATTTATAAAATATCGCTCAAAAGTGGTCATTTTCTGTTTTCCAAATAGCGGGGAGTTTGGACCACACCACAAATACCAAAAAATATCTAGATTTTGCTCCTTATTAGGATTTTTAAATGATGAATAATATGCTTTTCTGGCAATATTATCAAAGCGATCCAAAAGAGCTTTGCCTTTTAGCTGTTCACCTTTAATGGAAACAGCCTTAAGGCTCCCATCATCATTTAGTGGAATTGCTCCATGAAAGAGTAGTAGTCCATTATAATTAAGATACATACTACCTTTATTGTATAAGTAGTTAATATGGCGTTGTAGCTTCTCACTTTTTAGAAATGACTCCTGAAGTTTTTGCATAAGCACCATTTCTTCAGAGCTAAGCTCAAATGGGCTATTGGGGTTTATCGTTGGAAAAGATGCATCTTTTAATTTATAATTTTTCTTACCTATTTTAATCGTTCCATTGGAATAGTTAATTTTATTTAAAAGGCTTCGTTCTTCCATTTCAAACTCTGGGTTTCGCTGAATAATTTGACCCTCTAATTTAAACTGAATAATACTAATTGCTTTATGAATCTGCTTTAGTGCTCTAATTTGTTTTTTATTAAGTTTATCTAATCCTGTTTTTGGAGCAAATTCATCACAGGAATCTTTTTCATAAACTTCGGTGGCAAAATTAATAAGAGGAATAAGGTTTATACCATAGCCATCTTCTAGGGTGTCAAGATTATTATACCGAGCACTAATACGCAATACAATAGCGATATATGCCATAGAACCTGCTGCTGCTCCCATCCATACAACATCATGGTTTCCCCATTGAATGTCAACCGATTGATGTTTTAATAATTCATCCATAACTTTATCAGCAGAGGGTCCTCTATCAAAAATATCTCCAACAATATGTAAGCGGTCAATGGCTAAATTTTGAATTAATTCGCTGAGAGTGGCAATGAAATCATTAGCACGCTCAAGCTCAATAATACTATTTAGAATAGCTTCAAAGTATGCCTCTTTATTTATTAGTCCTTCATTTACATTTAGCAACTCATCAATAATATATTGAAAATCATGAGGTAAAGATTTGCGAACTTTAGAACGTGTATATTTTGATGCTAAATTTCTAGCAATTTCTACCAGATATATTAAGTTAGTAATATACCATTTATTTATATCTGATTCCTGGTTTTTAATAATTGCCAATTTTTCTCTTGGATAGTAAATAAGAGATGCTAAATGCTGCCTTTCCTTTTTCTTTAGTCTTTCCTTAAAAATTTCATCAATTCTACGCCTAATAACACCCGATGCGTTGCTGAGTATATGTTTAAAGGTTTCGTATTCTCCATGAATATCTGATAGAAAATGCTCAGTTCCTTTTGGTAAATTTAGAATAGCCTCAAGATTAATAATCTCGGTACTGGCAGATTCTATATTGGGAAAATTATTGGACAGAAGTTGTAAAAACTTAATATTTTCCTTTACTTTTTCCTGTGGTATTTCTCTGGGATGTAATTTATAGTCCATTGTATTAAAGACATTAATGCAGAATTGTAATATATTTTTAATTTAGTTTTATTTAGTTTCGCAACGGCTGATACAGTCTGCTATTCTTATTATTGAATCAGGACGAATAGAATAGAAAGTTCTTTTACCAGATCTTCGAGAGCTCAATACGTTACGCGTCTTAAGAATATTCAAATGATGCGATGCTGTTGCTTGTTCAATATTAAGGGATTCGTATAGCTCGGTAACATTTAGCTCTCCTTCAGTTTCAAGGAGTTCCATTATTGCAATACGCATTGGATGAGCTATAGCTCTGAGTTTAGACGCTACCTCTTCAAGTCTTTCAATATTAATAGTTTTTTTCATCTAATTATAGTTTTGTTTGGGTGAGTTGATATGTTTGTAAATAATTAAAAACAACTTAGTTATAGTAATGTTATTGCATGATTAAAAATATATACTACTCTATAATTAGAGCAAAGCCTCAGCGCAAAGATAATTAAATATCTAACACTTTGCCATATTTAGATAATTAAATATATTGAGCTGAATATATATCAGATCTATGGATAAGAATTCATTTCAGAGGCAAAAATTAAAAGGGACTACAGGATTTAGAGTGGTAAAATATTTGTCACTAATCAGTACCTCAGCCGCTAAGGCGACATATCCAATAATCTAACTTATTTTGTTAGATAAAAGTTATGATTGACGACTATAATATGCTGTAATTCTGCCTAATAAAATCATTCTAAAAATCACCAATTAATGTTTTGTCATAATTTTTGTTGAAAAAACAAAAATATACGCCAAAA
>JAOZKO010000038.1 GCA_029935325.1 Bacteroidales bacterium | reverse complement strand
TGATTGATTGATTGATTGATTGATTGATTGATTGGTTGGTTGGTTGGTTGGTTGGTTGATTGATTGATTGATTGATTTTGGGTCATTAAAAAAGTGAAGTATAGCCAAAGTGTATCTTAGCATTTCTAAATTCTATATTATTTCCTTCAGTTTTTCCTAATGCATATGCTAGTTTGAAAATCCCTGCCTGTGTTGCAAAGCTAAAGTTCACACCAAAGCCTTGATATATTCCTGTTTGTGTATTTGGATATGAATTCACAACTTGCCCTACATCCCAAAATGCACCTAAAAACGAATTTTGATTTAGTAAATAATGATACTCTAAAGTTGAGATACTATAAAACTCAGCAAAAATAGATTGCTCATCAAAACCCCGCAAAGTCATAAACCCACCAATACGATATAGTTCGTTTACAAGAATATCATCAGTTTTTATCCATGCAGTTTTATTTGCTAATAAGATAGTGTGCCGTTTGTGCAAAGGAATATAAAAAGCTAAATTTAATTTTCCAGCAAATCTAAAATCCTGAAGGCTAATACTATCATATAGGCTTTCATCAATATCTGATACTTGATCAATAACTTTATAGCCTCCTTCAATCTTAGTATTAATAAAGTATCCTTTTCGTGGATTGAAAGGGTAGTCTAAATGGTTGATATGAAGCTCCAAGCCAAAGGCATTGGAATGCATATCTAAAATCCCATTATTAAAACTAGTTATTTGTGATGCTCCTAGAGATTTAGAAGAAAAGAAATTAGCATAAGCGCTCAAATAGTTTGATGAATTCCATGCAAACTGTATCGCAGGTGTAGTATTAACATTAAGAAAAGATGTATCACGCTTATCAAGGTTGAAGTCAAAAGCAATGCCAAAGGGGGAATTAAACAAATAGGGATATTTAATACTCAAATCTAAACTCTGAGATTGATTCCCGGGGCTTTCCCAATTCAATTTTATCATCTCGCCATGCTTGAAAACATTGTTCAAGTTTAGTCTAACATTCCCGGTAATAATAAGTTGTTTCGAATTGTCTGAGGCAGGCTGAAATCCCACTATTCCATCAAATTGATTGCTGCTCTTGTTCTTTAAATGAAGTATCAATTTGGCTTTGTCTTCGCTAAAAATAATTTCACTCTCTTTACTTATTCTAGCAAAATCTAGCCGGTTAAGCTTTTCATTTATCTTTTTGACTTTCGATTCGTCATATGGATCTCCATTTGATATGCCTAAAGACTGTTCAATAAAACCCATCCTTATACTATTAAAATCAGCAAGTATGATGGTGTCAATGCTAATATAATTCCCTTTATTAATATCAAGTTGCGCACTAATCTGATTGTCAATAATCTCGATGCTATCAAGGCTAATGCTTGCAAAAGGATATCCTGAATTCTCAAGTGAAGTAATTATAGCCTCTTGGAAAGCTTGAAACTCATTGAAATTGAAATTCTCATTTTCAAAATCCTGATAATGATAGCTTATATTCCCCAAGCTAGTCCAGTCAGCATTTCCTTTTGCTAATGACTTCCATTGGTATTTAGGGCCTAAATACAGAAATACATCTACTTTGTTTTTGCTATACTTACTAGAGTCTATTTGCACTTCAGCATAACCAAGGCTTTGTATTGAAGTTAGTGTTTTTGATATCTCTTTTATTGATGCTAAGCTATCAAATACACTAATATTATTATTTAACTTTCTTAATTCCTTAGGTTTTTTAGAGAAATGAATCTCAACAACATAATTGTTCTGCCCAAGAATACCATTACTGATAAATAGAAATATTAAGAGGCAATATGTTGCTAT
This sequence comes from Bacteroidales bacterium, assembly GCA_029935325.1. Taxonomy (GTDB): domain Bacteria; phylum Bacteroidota; class Bacteroidia; order Bacteroidales; family UBA1556; genus UBA6267. The sequence goes on along the minus strand of JAOZKO010000038.1, from coordinate 12,749 downwards.
TGATTTCAAATTCTTAGCTTTTGATTTATATTTATACTGTTAATTTATATCCCAATTGATAGGCTCAAGCCCTTTTTCAATTAAGTAATTATTGGTTTTGGAAAAGTGTTTGCTGCCGAAGAAACCACGATGCGCAGATAATGGTGATGGATGAACAGACTTTAATATACAGTGTTTGCTAGAGTCAATTAAGTCAGCTTTTTTTTGAGCAAAATTGCCCCATAATAAAAATACACAATTCTTTTTTTTATCAGAAATTCGTTTAATAGTAGCATCAGTAAACTCTTCCCAACCTCGTTTTTGATGCGATGCTGCTTCATGTGCTCGCACCGATAAAGTAGCATTCAACAATAGAACACCTTGCTCTGCCCAATTGCTTAAATCTCCATGAGTTACTTCTTGAGCCCCAATATCAGCTTGAATTTCTTTAAGGATATTTCTTAATGAAGGTGGTGTTTTAATTCCTTTAGGCACTGAGAAACAAAGTCCATGAGCTTGCCCAGTTCCATGATATGGGTCTTGTCCAATAATAATTACTTTCACCTTATTAAAAGGTGTGCGGTTAAATGCTTCAAATATTAAGTTGCCAGCAGGGTAAACAGTATGATCCTTCTTTTCCTTAATAAGAAAATCCCTTAACTGAATAAAGCTGCTTTTTTCAAACTCACTTATTAATTCTTTTTTCCAGCTAGCTTCTATTTTTACATCCATAATTATGCGTTTTTGTAAGTCTCAAAAGTACAAACTTAATTGGAAGTGATGAAATAAATTTACACAAATCAATGTTCAACTTATTCAACAATCTATTGTTAATTCAACTAAGACAAATATTATAAAGTGAGTAAATTAAAAAGTTTATCTTTGTACACTCAATCAAACTTAGATTGTAATAATAATAATTTAACTATGAAGAAAGTATCAATTTTTATTTTAGTATTGTTAGTTAGCGTTTTAGTGCTATCATCATGCCGCTCAAGTGGGCCAAAATGCCCTGGTATGTATGGTCAAGCTGACGACACTGAAGAGGTTCAGCCTCAATAAAATAAGTGTAATTCTTGATTATATAATTTACCATATTTTTGTTTGTAATGAAGATATAGAGGAGTTAGAATCAAGCTTAAGTCGATATCAATAATTATTTGAATAATGAAGCAATTAGTTCTAATTTTATCTCTGGTTCTATGTTTCTCTATTATGTCACAAGCCCAAAAGGCAGACAGAATAGTTAAAAAGCCATTACTAAGGTATGAGCAAAGCTTCGGTATTAACTTTAGTACAGATGGATGGGGCTTTGGTTATAGGTACGGCAAAGCTAAAACATTTACGAACAAAAAGACTTGGGATTTTAGTATTTCATTTATTAGAGATTCAAAACAATATCGTTATTTCAACCCCTATGATAATGCCGCGAAAAGTTTTTTCTATGGTAAGCTCAATAATTTTTATAGTTTTCAGGCATTACGAGGTCGGCAAAAAATTCTAACAGAAAAACCTTATTGGGGGGGAGTTGAAGTACGACTATTTTATTTTGGAGGTATCAATATTGGTTTCTCTAAACCTATTTATTTATATGTAATTGATTATGAAAATGGCGGCATATTATCCCTTGAGAAGTATGATGTCCAGAGACATGACTTAGAAAATATCTATGGCAGAGGACCATTTACAAAAGGCTTAAATGAACTAGGTATTCATCCTGGTTTGTCGTTTAAATTAGGGCTGAATGTTGAATTTGGTCCTTATCAGGAGAAATCAAAAGCTTTGGAAGCAGGGGTTGTTTTAGATGCATACGTAATTCCTATTCAAATAATGGGTTTTGATGATCCGAAATATGCAATGATAAGATTATATGTTGCATATCGTTTTGGAAAGAGATATAATTCCACTAACTGATTTAAAAGTTCCGCTAGCTTCTTGAAGGTTAAATAGTGCAACTAAGCATGTATATTTGAACAATTAAAAAATAGTTTTTTTTATACTTGTAAGTAATAAAAAAAGCTGTAAATTGTGCGACTTTAGTACAGGAAAAGAAATTATTATAATTTATTGAATAATAGATATGAAGAGAAGAAAATTACTATTCAGTTTGTTTGCCTTGGTGGTGTTAACAGTAGTTGGTACGCTGACTATATTACCTAATACTGATTCCAAAACAGAGAAGGTTACCATTAAGAAAAAGAAAAATCAGAAGGCAATTGCTGGTGCAATGGATTTTTATCATCGACAGAAAGCTAATTTCCAAACAGGAGAAATTGAAGCCGATAAGATTATTGCAGCTCGTATTGATGTGCAAAAAATGTCATCCTCTAAAGCTTTAGGTTTAACATGGGCAGAATTAGGTCCAAATAATGTAGGTGGACGTATTCGTGCCTTACTAATTGATAATACAAATGCATCAATAATGTATGCCGGTGGTGTTAATGGAGGTTTATGGAAATCTACCACAGCCGGACAATCATGGGTTCAAGTTCCTTTATCAGGAAATAATGCTGTGAGTAGTATTTGTCAAAATCCTGATGGCGATATTTATGTTGGTACTGGAGAAGGCCTTGCTGCACCAGGTTCTACTAATCATAATACTGGAGCATTTGGAAATGGTATCTATTATAAAGCTGCATCTCAAACTGTATTTACTCACCTTTCATCTACAAATGGATGGAATAAAATAAATCGATTGGCATCTGATAAAAATGGAAAAGTATATGCTGCTACAAGCATTGGCTTGCGTAGTACTTCAGATAATGGTCAAACATGGTCGCAATCCAAAGTAGGTTCTTTTAATGATGTAAAAATAGCTAATAATAATACATTTGTTATAGCTAGCTCAGGAAATAAAGTATATTTCTCAAATGATGGTTCCACATGGACTACTTCAACTTTACCTACTGCTGGTGTTGGAAGAGTAGAGTTAGCAATTTCCCCATCTGATATTTCTATAATTTATGCTGTTATGGCAACAAGTGGTGGTGCTTTTTACGGTATTTATAGAAGCACTAATGCTGGAGCAAATTGGTATCAAATAGCTGTAGGTGGTAGTTCATCTTTCAATCTTTTTGGAGATAATAATCAAGGTTGGTACGATAATGTAGCAATGGTTCATGGATCTAATCCTGACATTGTGTATGTTGGTGGTATTGATATGTGGAAAGGTGAAAAAATCACAAGTACAGGTCCTTTTAGCTGGACACGTAAAACAATGTGGAATGCTAGTGAGTTTTCTTCAGTATATGTACACGCAGATCAGCACGTATATACCCAGCATCCAAATGATCCTAATACATTTTATTTAGGAACTGATGGTGGAATATTTAAAACAACTAATGCAGGAAATAGTTTTGCTACTTTAAATAAGAATTTTAATGTTACACAATTTTATGCTGTTAGTAGTCATCCAAGTGGAGGTGCTATTGGTGGAACTCAAGATAATGGAACTCAGTTTGTTGACTTTCAAGGAAATAATCCACAACAAGCTCGTCAAATAAGAGGAGGAGATGGAGGTTGGTCCGCAGCTTCTATGCTTAATCAGGAGGTGATTTTTGCTTCTTTATATTATGGAGATGTTGGGCGCTCTAAGGATTTTGGACAGACGTTTCAAGATCCTACTGATCCTGCAACTGGAGATCCAGAGTTTTATTCAGACGTAATGATTTCTGGTCTGGCGGGTGCTTTTGTTACTCCAACAATCCTATGGGAAACAATACACTATCAGAATAGTATTGATTCAATTTATTATGTTGCCGATACAAATTATGTTTTAGGCGATACCATTGATGGAAGAAGTAAAACAAATAATAATTACCCATTTGTATATGAATTACAGCAGAACTTGGATAAAGGCGATACTATAAAACTAATGGATCCTGTACAAAGCAGATTGTTTATTGGAACTGCAGCTGGAATATATATGACTAAGCAATCATTGTACTTTGTAAATAAAACTCCGATTTGGTTTAAAGTATCTGTAAACTCAATACCTAATACAGCTGTTTGGAATATGCAAATTTCACGTGATGGTGATGTATTATATTATGCTGTTAATCAGTACCTATTTAGGTTAAGTAATTTGTTAAATGCACAGGATAGTGCAACTGCTGATGTTGGTGGTGCAAACTATATTATACAAGATACTTTAATTAAACCTTTTAGTGGTATTATTTCAAGTATTTCAATTGACCCATCAGATGCAAATAGAGTAATAGTTACATTGTCAGGAACAGGTAATAATCAAGTGTATTACTCTAGTAACGCAACATCATCAAATCCTGTATTTGCTGCTAAAAAGGGTGATTTAACTGCTAATCTACCTGTTTATGCTTCTTTAATTCCTTTAAATAATTCTCAACATTGTATTATTGGTACAGAGTACGGAATATTTACAACTGACAATATTATGTCACCTGCACCTGTTTGGACAAAGGCTAATAATGGAATAGATGAAATGACTGCAGTTTATATGTTGCATCAGCAGCAAAATAGCTTAGCATGGCGTCAGACAGTAACTTTTGATAATGGAAACCCATTGGTGCAAGTGTTTCCAGGGGTTTATAATAAAGGTTTTATCTATGCTGCAACACATGGTAGAGGACTATTTAGTTCAAATACATATGTTAGCATAGAGCAACGCCCTACTGAAAAACAAACACAATTGTCAAATGTTAAGCTTTACCCTAATCCCGTAATTGATATTGCTATTTTTGAATATACTGTAACAAATAACTCTAAAGTTATTGTTAATATATATGACATTACTGGAAAAATGGTTGTTGTTTATAATTTAGGAACAAAATCTGGAGCACAGAAATCCGAGATTAATATGAGTGATTTGTCAGCTGGTACATATATTATGCAACTTCAAACAGAAGGACAAAGCCTAACTAAGAAGTTTATTAAGAGATAATCTTTTTTTAAAGGAATTATTTAAGATTCTTTTTATAAAATATATTTTTAAAGAGCCCTACTAATTAATATTGATAGGGCTCTTTTAATTCCCTAAATTCTTTATATCCACTTAATTTATGATTATGGATAAAAAAGATAAATAAGTACTTGTTATAAATGCAACAATTTATATCTTTGTTCACTAGTTTTTATACAAAAGTAATATTATGGAAAATGTTATTAATATAGCAAAAGCAGGAAATCTGGGTAAGAAAATACGCTCAGACTGCCAAGTAGAGATAGAACTTTGCCATGAAGGAGGCATACAAATACAATTAAGCTCAAAGGTTAGTGTGATGTTTGGCAAGGGTATTAAGGAGCTTGTTTTGGATGTCTTGGGATTTTATGATATTCATAATGCAGTTGTAAAGGTTGAAGATAAAGGTGCACTACCTATAGTTATTGCTGCACGAATGGAGGCAGCAATAAGGAGAATATTAAGTACAGATAAAGAGTATCTTATTGATACTATTGATGAAAATAAATCTGTAACTTCTAAAAATAAAATGCGTTTTTCAAGGCTGTATCTGCCTGGCAATTCTCCAAGTATGATGCTTAATGCTGGGATTCATAATCCTAATGGTATTATTCTAGACCTAGAAGATGCAGTTGCGCCAACAAAGAAGTATGAAGCAAGGTTTATGGTTAGGAATGCATTGCGAGGTATTAACTTTTATGGTGCTGAAAGAATGGTGCGTATTAATCAGATTCCATTAGGCCTTGAGGATTTAGATTTTGTAGTTCCGCATAATGTTAATCTTATTTTAGTGCCAAAATGCGAATCTGCAAATCAGATTCATCAACTTAATAATAGCATAAATAAAATTAAAGCAAAAAGGAATATAGAATATCCAATTTGGCTGATGCCAATTGTTGAATCAGCATTAGGTGTAATAAAAGCATTTGAGATAGCTTCCGCTGCTGATAATATTGTTGCGATGGCAATAGGTTTGGAGGATTATACTGCTGATATTGGTACATTACGTACCTCTGAAGCGAATGAGTCGTTCTACGCTCGCTCAGTAATTGTAAATGCATGTAGAGCCGCCGGAATACAGCCTATTGATTCTGTATTTTCCGATGTTTCGGATATGGATGCTTTAGCAGCTAATGTGAAAAAATCCAAGGCTTTAGGGTTTGATGGAATGGGATGTATTCACCCTCGACAGATTGAGGTAATTCATAATAATTTTGCACCTGAGCAGAAAGAAATTATTAAAGCACAAAAGATATATTTAGCCTTTAAGGATGCAAAAGCCAAAGGACTTGGAGTTGTTTCGCTAGGAACTAAAATGATTGATGCTCCAGTTGTAAAACGTGCTGAAAATACTTTGAAAGTTGCCATAAATATGGGTATTATATCAAAGGAATGGGAAAAAGAATTTGAAGTTTAAAAAGAATCTATTATGTCAAAACAAAATATTGAATTTGTAAAGAATGCTGCTGGTAGATTAGTCCCAGCGGAAATAAATGGAGAAAAACAAATTCCATATAAGGGAGTTGGAAAATATATTCCTGAAGGCAGGCGATATGGACCACCATTAGCAAGTTGTGCAAATTTTCCTGACGATGGTAATAAGTTAGTTAAGGATTTGAAGGAAGCTCTGATTAAGAGTGGACTAAAGGATGGGATGACAATTTCTACTCATCACCATTTTCGTAATGGAGACATCATTGCCAATCAAATTTTTGACATAGCTCATGAGTTGGGAATAAAGAATTTGCGTTGGTACCCTTCAGCATCTTTTCCTTGTCAAGCACCATTGATTAAGTATTTAGAGGATGGTACTATCAATAGAATTGAAGGCAGTATGAATGGTGCTCTTGGACGTTTTGCCAGTGAAGGGGGAATGCAAGGAGTTGGTGTTCTGCGCTCACATGGTGGAAGGTATCAAGCCGTTCAAGATGGAGAAGTAATAATTGATATTGCTGTTATTGCAGCACCTACTGCTGATGCTTTTGGCAATGCAAATGGTGTAAATGGCCCTGCAGCATCAGGTTTGCTGGGTTTTGCACTTGCTGATTCTCAATATGCACATAAGGTTATTGTTGTAACCGATAATATTGTTCCTTTTCCGTGTGTGCCTTGGCAAATTCATGGTAACTATGTGGATTTTACTGTTGAAGTAGATAAGGTTGGAGATGCTGAGAAGATTGTCTCTGGTACAACTAATATTACCAAAAGCCCCGATCGATTATTAATTGCTGAGAAGACTGCAAAGTTTTGTGAGGCAACAAGTATTATCTTCGATGGTTTTAGTTACCAAGCTGGGGCAGGAGGGACTGCACTTTCAATTGGAATTTATTTTGAAGAAATACTAAAAAGGAATAATTGGAAGGCTAGATTTATAAGAGCAGGGAGTAATAAGTATCCTGTAAAAATGCTTGAAGATGGTATTGTAGATTATATTCTTGACGGCCAAACCTTTGATTTGGAAGGAGTGAGATCTATGCGCGAAAATGCAAATCATTTGGATACAAGTCCTTTTACTAGTTATAATTACCATGGTAAGGGAAATTTTGCTTCTATGATTGATGTTGTAGTTCTTGGAGCAACAGAAGTTGATGTGAATTTTAATGCTAATGTTGTAACGCATTCTGATGGATACTTATTACATGGCATTGGTGGTTGGCAAAATTGCTTATTTGGGAAAACAGTAATTCTCCCAATTCCACTATTTCGCGACAGAGTACCAATTATAGTAGATGAGGTAACAACACTATGTGGCCCTGGCGAATTGATTGACGTGATTGTAACCGAGAGGGGAGTAGCCGTTAATCCTCTTAGAAAGGATTTAATAGAAAAGGCCAAACAAAGTGGCTTTCCATTAAAAACAATTGAGGAGCTAAAGGAAGAAGCTGAAAAGATATGTGGTATTCCTGAGAAGCCAGAACTAGATGATGAAGTGATAGCTGTAATAAAGTGGGTTGATGGTACTGTAATTGATTCGGTTCGTAAGGTGAAAACTAGCTGAAAAAGAATAGAATACTGATAATACAGTAATCATTTAATATATGTATTGAATCTTCTTTTTAGATCTAGATACAAACTTCAATTTATAATTGCCTTTCTTAAAGAATATTTTATAAACAGTAGAAACTGGGTATTTTGAATTATTGCCTGGATCGGCAATTTGTAAATACTTCTTTTTAATACTTGGTATACTTGTATCTTCAAATTTAATCACAATTTGGACATTATCATTTTCTATATTCATGATTTTTACATTTGATTGGGGCGTTTCATTAATTACTTTTCCATTTACAATTAAAGTAAATTTCAATCCATCTTCAGAAAAAATTTCCAAATCATGCGAAATTTGCGCTTGACTATAGCTAATAAAAAGACTTAATAATACGGTTAGCAAAAATAGTTTTTTCATAATTATTATTTTTTTAGTTCAAACAAATATACACACTTTTGGTAAATTAAAGTTTATGATTAACAATCAACAGCAAATATAATAAAATTTCTAATATACAAATACGTTTATAACTTATATATTTTGATTCATTTATAGGCTCCTAAAAAATGGAATAAGTAATTTTAGGTACATTGAGTTTTATTGCTAATTTTGAGATTAATTAGTAACAAACATTAGTATAAAAGAAAAAGCTCTCTATCAATTGATAGAGAGCTTTTTTAGTATTATTAAGAAATATAAACTTAGTTTACATCCCAGAATAGTTTAGTTATCATCTTATCCCCACCTACAGCAGCTGCAGCAGCATGATAATTAGAGCCATTTAATGTTTGCTCATTTATAGGATAAGTAAATCTTACAGGTACACTACCATCCTCAGTTTTAGGATCTTCAGGGATGTTCAAAACAGGTGCGTCTAGACGTCTGTATGTAGTCCAACCAATAAAACCTCTATTAAAAGAAGCTATCCAGGATTGCATGGCAATTTTCTCCTGCCAAGTACCAGTTGCAGTTGCATATGCTACATCAGCTTCAGCTAAATAAGCTGTAACGTCAGCAGCAGTACCACCCCAATAAAGAATAGAAGCTTCGATACCGGCATTATAATGCTCTTCAGCAGTTCCACCTACAGAATAAGCTCTTTCAGCAGCTTCAGCAAGATAAAACTCTACTTCTTCGTGACTAAATAATACACACTCAAAAGTAGGATCTTCAACTTTGCTTCCTAAATGCGAGAATGACAAATAAGGACTACTATATCCATATTGTGCACCAACATAAGCTAGTTTAACAACACCAGTTTCAGTACTTGTATCTACCTGAGTATAATAATAAGCTAATCTAGGATCATTCATATTATTCATAGGGTCGATTATAGTAGAAGTAGAAACAAAGTCATGACGACCACTTGCAACTAAATCAAGATATAAAGGATTTGTATTAGGAGAAGCTCCTAAATAAACTAAAGTAGTATTATCAGCAGAAGAGCTAATTACACCAGCTGTAAAAGCTTCTTCAGCTTTTGTTTTTGAAGTTGTAGCATCAAAATCTGCAACATGAATTGCCATTTTTAGTTTTAATGAATTAGCGAAAAGCAACCATTGTGCTACATCACCACCATTAAAAATATCAGCACTTCCATAGCTACCATTACTAGCATCTAGATCTGCAATAGCAGCATCTAATCTGGCAAATAAGTCAGTATAAATACCTGCGGCATCATCATACTTAGGTGTAGTTGTTGCGTCAACATCTAAAGCTTCAGTATAAGGAATGTCACCAAACATATCAACCAAACGATTGTATGAATATACATTTAAGACTTCAATAATTGCAAGACGATTCTTTTTTGCAGCTATATCTTCAGGAGCAGAATACTCTTCTTCTGCGATTAATACAGCAGCTTCTTGAAAATCTCGCAAAATATCCTTATAGAATGTACGAAATGCATTATCAGGAATAGTCCTGTTAACGATATCGTAATTTGCTTCATCTACATAAGTAGTTTCGGTTACATACTGTGCCCAAATCTTCCATACGTTTGTGTTCACATTAATACTAGCTAATTGATCAGCCAGTTCTTTCTGTGCGTTAGTGAACAGAGTTTCACCCGAAACTACTTCGGGACTCTTAATGTTCTTGTTCATCTCCTCAAAATCTTTTGAGCAAGATGCAAAAACGAATACTAATAAAATAAATAATATTTTTTTCATGCTCTTAATTTTTAGAATTGTAAGTTAATATTGAAACCGAAATTACGTGTAGTTGGCATAACACCACTTTGGAAACCTTGTAAGTTACCAGAGCTTAAACCTGCTTCAGGATCAGCATCAGGTAAGTTTTTATAGATAATCCAAAGATTTGAACCTACTAAGCTAACAGATACTCCTTTGAAGAAACTATCACCTAACATTTCTTTTGGTAAATTATAAGTGAAAACAACTTCTCTAAGCTTTAGGTAAGATGCATCATAAACATAGCGAGCATTAGGGCTAACACCATATCCATATGTTCCATACCAGTTTGCTTTTATTCTTTGGGTATTTGGCTCATATTGACCAGCTATTGGGTCACCATTAGCATCTAAAACTGCAACAACACCTTCGTTAATAATTCCACCAGTATTAGCTGTTAAACCTAAAGAATGGTCATTATCATCAACCCAATCAAGGTCATCACGTTGTGGATTTCCTAAATCATTGTTCTCTGTGGAAAATGCATAAAGTCCAGTAGCGTGTCCATACCAATGGTCTAATGAGAATACACTACCACCTTTTTGCCAATCCAATAAGAAGCTAAATGAGTAATGCTTAAAGAATGTAAATCTGTTAGTTAGTCCCATATTGAAATCAGGATTAATATTTCCAATTACATTATCAGAAGTAGTTGTTCTTAAGTAACGTCCTGATGAATTACTAATAACTTTATCACTTTCTCTGTCATCTTCAACAGCATATATAAAGTCAGTTCCTTGGATTGTTCCGTAAGGCTCACCCACAGTAGCATTAATTGTAATACCACCTTGGTAGCTACCTAATTGTAAGTTTTCAACGTCATCATATAATGAGATTACTTCGTTAATGTTCTTACTCCAATTTAAAGTTACATCCCAACGGAAGTTATCAGTTTTATAAGGAGTTCCGAAAACAGAAAGCTCAATACCTTTATTTTGTATTTCGCCTGAGTTTACATATTTATATGAATACCCTGTTGCAGTAGAAACAGATACAGGTAAAATTTGATCAATAGTGTTTGTTTTATAAACAGCAAAGTCAAAACCTAAACGCTTCTTAAGGAACATCATCTCTAAACCTAATTCCATACTCTTTGTTCTTTCTGGTTTCAAGTCAATATTGTTTTTAGTGCTTGGTACAGAAAACATAGTAGTGCTACCAAATGGTGATGGCTTAGAATACACATCATAAATACTAGCAAAAGGAGCACTATTACCTACCTCAGCATAGTTTGCTCTGAATTTACCAAAGTCTAACCAATCAGCCTTAACGTGCTGTGAGAAAATGTAACTAGCAGCTACAGAAGGATAAATATATGAAGAGTTGTCTGCTGGTAAAGTAGAAGAATGATCTCTTCTTATTGTAGCATCTAAATATAGATAGTTTTGATACCCTACTGATGCACTTGCATAAATACCATCAACGCCTATTGAGCTAGCAGTTTCCAGCGGAGCATTTACAGGGTTAATAGAGTTTGAAATAGAGTATAACTCAGGAACAACTAAACCTCCATTAGTAGAAGCATAAATTGTGTTTACTTTTGTTCTTCTTGAATTCCAACCTAATATTGCAGTTAAGCTAATGTCTTTGGTAAGATTCTTTCTGAAATTAGCCATTACATCATAATTTGTTTCACGGAAGTTATAGTTATAACGTGAATAACCAGAACCAGCGTCTAAGCGGCTAATACCCCAACGACGTGCAGTACTTCCTACAGCTAATCTTTCTTCTTGAATGCTTGCATAATAATCAACAGATGCTCTACCCATTATACTTAAATAATCAGTGATTTTCCAATCTGCTTGTACATTACCTAATATACGATCACGAACATCAGTAGTGAAGTTTTCGTGACGAGTCCAATAGAAATTATCCCAATAAGCAGGAGCTCCATCAGTTGCATAGTCTTGATTAATATTGTTTGGATTCCATGTTATGTTTCTTCCTGTAAGCTCATATAAGTCTTGCATTTCTTGTACATCAACATTAGTTTGCCACCACTGACGATAACTAGAAAGAATATTATTAGAATAACCAGTAGAGTTACGACCTGTTGTTCTAGTATTCATATAATTAATACCAGCAGATACAGTTAATCCTTTGCCAAACTCTTGAGATCCATTAAAAGAAAGGTTGTTTCTGTTTAATTCACTATTTGGCATAATACCAGTTTGTGTAGTGTTTGTATAAGAAGCACGGAAAGCACTTTTAGCAGTTCCGCCATTTACAGCTACACTATTTCTGAAAGTATAAGCATTGTCAAAAAATGTTATAGGTCCGTTAGCGCCATTTACCCAAGGAGTAGCTTTGCCATAATTCTCACTTTCAGGAATAATGGATGACCATTGATATACATTTAAGTTTTCATCAAATTTCTCACCATATGAAGCATCTTCATAAGTAGGAGCATAATAATTACCATTGGCATCTTCTTCTAATCCTGTATGATCACCACCACTATAGTAATATGTACTGTAACCAGCACCATACTGAGTTTGATAATCAGGGAAAGTTGATTTGTCAATAATCCCTACTGTAACACTTGAAGAAAGAGTAACGCCAATAGCTTCATTTCCTTTAGCTACTTTGTTTCCTTTTTTGGTAGTAATAATAATTACACCATTTGCAGCACGAGATCCATAAAGAGCAGTTG
>JAOZKO010000242.1 GCA_029935325.1 Bacteroidales bacterium | reverse complement strand
TGTCCACTTGATGAGTACCGATAGCTCGATTGCACTAAACCAATATTCTTGGCATAATAATCATAGTCAGCATATGGATTTGAACCACTTGTAGGAATATACAGTTTTACATAACTTTTAGCGACTATACAATTATCAAATACTCCAGCTGGAACATCAATAGTACTATTGCTATCGTACATTATACGTGCTAAATGAAATATTGGATTTCCACCCATTGAATCAGTATATGTCAAAATAGTATCGTTAAAACTCACCTCAGACATATATATTCTTCCATTGGTATCAACTTTATTGCCTAGTGAATCTCGGTAGTAATTTAAAGAAGGAATCCAACCTTCTATTTCAAACTTATAATATGTATTATTATTAATAGTTTTAGTCCCACTAATAAAAACACTATCCGTGGTAGAATAGGCCGAATCAGAACCATTTGGATTAATTTTGAAATGCTGATAAATCCAATAACTACCAACCTTCATTTGCATATAACCCTTTGGAATATAGGTATTGTCAGGTGGTGTGTCATCATTGATTTCGTCCTTTTTACAGGCAATAGCAGTTAGGAGTGCTAATATTAGCACCATGAAGCTTAATTTTCTCATAATAAAGAATTTATATTTAGTTTCTGTGATTTTATTCCAAACGCATCGAAACATAATATTATTGTAGGGAGCTTATATTAAAATGAAAAAAAACATTTTCCAAACCAATTCCATTTTTATTTATTTTTATCGGTTAATCCTAATGATAATTATTTAAAGAGAATATCATATGAAAAAACTCCTTACTTTAGTATTAGTAATCTTTGTTATTACTGGCTTTGCTAGTGCACAACAAATAGATAGACTATTCCGTTTTCCCGCAATTCATAATGATACAATTGCCTTCACTTACGCAGGTGATTTGTATTTAGTAACCAAAAAAGGTGGTGAAGCTAGAAAAATAACCTCTGGTGTAGGTTACGAAATGTTTGCTCGTTTCTCTCCAGATGGAAAAACAATTGCTTTTACAGGTCAATATGATGGAAATACAGAAGTATTTAGTATTCCTTCGCAAGGTGGAGTGCCAAAAAGATTGACATATACAGCAACTCTTAATCGTGATGATATTTCGGATCGCATGGGGCCAAATAATATTGTTACTACCTGGACTCCCGATGGAAAAAATATTGTTTACCGATCTCGTAAGCAAAGTTTTAATTCTTTTGTTGGCTCACTTTTCTCAGTGAGTTCTGAAGGAGGAATGAGCAAGCAATTGCCTTTGCCAACAGGTGGTTTTTGCTCCTATTCTCCAGATGGAAAAAAACTTGCATATAATAGAATAATGCGCGAATTCCGTACATGGAAATACTATAAAGGAGGAATGGCTGATGATGTTTGGATTTACGATTTTGAATCTAGAGTAACCATCAATATTACTAATAATAGCGCTCAAGATATTATCCCAATGTGGTATGGGAAGAAGGTTTATTTTCTTTCGAACCGAGATCGAATTATGAATCTATTTTCTTATGATACTTCTACCAAAGAATTGGTTAAACTTACTCAGTTTGAAGATTATGATATTAAATTCCCATCTATTTCAAAAAATCAAATAGTATTCGAAAATGCTGGATTTATTTATATTTATAATATTGATATACAGGAATTGACAAAAGTAAATATTAGTATCAATAGCGATTTCCCCGATTCTAGAAGTACATTTGTTGATGCATCAAAACATATTAACTCCTACAGCCTTTCGCCTAATGCCAAAAGAATGGCAGTAAGTGCAAGAGGTGATATCTTTTCTATTCCAGTAAAACAAGGAATTAGTTATAACTATACCGAAAGCTCTGGTGCTTTTGATAGAAATGTAGAGTGGTCGCCTGATGGAAAATATATTGCCTTTCTTTCCGATCGCGAAGGAGAATACGATATTTATATTATGCCTTCAGATGGTAATGGAGCCGTAGAAAAACTTACAACAGAAGCAAAATCTTATAAATTTGAAATTCTTTGGTCACCGGATAGTAAGCATATTTTATGGAGTGATAAGAATCTGAATCTACGCTATGTAAATATATTGAGTAAAGAAGTTACTCAAGTTGCACATAGTATGAAATGGGAAATAAGAGATTATACTTGGTCGCCAGATAGTAGGTGGATAGCTTTTGCTGATAATGATGGCAAAGGAATGAATCAGATTTACGTTTTTGATACAGAAGCCAAAAGCACTCGTACGCTTACTGATAAATGGTATGAATCAGGTTCTCCATCCTTTAGCGACGATGGGAAATATTTATTCTTTGTTTCCAAGAGAATCTTTAATCCTACTTATTCTGAGGTGGAATGGAATAATTCCTATAGGAATATGAGCAAAATTTATTTTATAACATTGCAGGAAGATCAGCTAAGCCCTCTTGCTCCTGAGAATGATTTTGAAGAAATAGAAGAACCAAAAGTAGAAGGTGTAGAGGTTGAACCAGAAGAAAAAACTGAATTAAGTGTAATTATTGATTTTGAAAATATTGAAAAGCGAGTAGTGGAACTTCCAGTGCCTGCTGGTTATTATTGGAATATCCGTATTCCTAATAATAAAGTGTATTATAATTATTTTGCCCATGGAAAAAGTGGTTCAACAATAAAAATGTATGACTTGGACGAGCAAAAGGAAACTGAGCTTGGCAAAAATATCTCATACTTTATTACTGCTAATGGCAAAAAGATGCTTGTGCAAAAAGGACGACAAGCACAAGTTATTAACCTACCATCGTCACCCATTAAAATCGACAAACCAATTGACTATAGCGGATTGCAGCTATGGGTAAATAAGCATGAAGAATGGCAGCAGATTTATAAAGAATCGTGGCGTCAAATGCGTGATTTCTTTTATGATTCGAATATGCACGGAGTGGATTGGGACGCAATGTATGATAAATATGCAGTATTGGTTCCTTATGTTAATAATAGAAATGATTTGAATTATATAATAGGTGAACTAATAGGGGAGCTAAATGTTGGACATGCTTATACTGGTGGTGGTGACCGACCTAGCCCAAAAAGATTTAAAACGGGATTATTAGGAGCTCAGATTTCAAAAGATGAATCAGGATATTTCAAAATTGATAAAATATTGAAAGGGGAAAACTTTAGAAGCAATTTACGCTCTCCTTTACTTGATGTTGGACTAAATGTAACTGAAGGAAATTATATTATTGCTATTGATGGCAAGTCTTGTAAGGATTATAACGATATCTATGAATTGCTATTTAATAAAGCCGATAAAATAGTTTCACTAAAAGTTAATAGTATTGCCTCAGAAGAGGGCGCCCGTACTATTATTGTTAAACCAATTGCTGATGAATCTAGTTTATACTATTATAATTGGGTGCAGAAAAATATTGAAACAGTAAGCAGAGCAACTAATGGCGAAGTAGGATATATTCATGTGCCAGATATGGGTCGTGCAGGATTAAACGAATTTATAAAATATTTCTACCCTCAGTTAAGCAAAAAAGCTTTAATAATTGATGATAGAGGAAATGGTGGGGGAAATGTATCGCCAATGTTAATTGAGAGATTGCGACGTGAAATTACCCGAGCAAATATTTCTAGAAACTCAAGTATTCCAACCCAAACACCAACAAAGATGATGCGAGGGCCAATACTTTTATTAGTAAATGGATATTCTGCTAGCGATGGCGATTTATTTCCATATAGTTTCCGTAAGCATGGCTTAGGTACAATTATTGGAATGCGTACATGGGGTGGTGTAGTTGGTATTAGAGGCTCACTACCATTTATTGATGGAGGAAATTTAACCCGACCAGAGTTTGCTAGTTATTCTGCTGATGGTAGCAAATGGATAATTGAAGGTTATGGTGTTGATCCTGATATTGAAATTGATAATGACCCTGCTAAAGAATTTGCAGGCATTGATGAACAGCTTAATAAGGCAATTGAAGAAATACTGAAGCAACTTGATGAATATGAAGATCTTCCTGCGCCACCACAATATCCTATAAAGACTAAATAATGAAACAATACGATAAGCGACTGAGCATAAAAAACTGGGAGGATGAAGATCGACCCAGAGAGAAATTGCTGCTAAAGGGAAAGCATACTTTAAGTAATGCCGAGCTTATTGCAATATTACTTGGCTCGGGCAATCAAGACGAGACTGCCGTAGATTTAGCTCAGCGGATTTTAAAGTCCGTTGACAATAACCTTATGGGACTTAGTCGTTTATCAGTAAAAGATTTATCTGAATTCAAAGGAATTGGCGAAGCAAAGGCAATTAGTATTATTGCTGCTATGGAATTGGGAAGGCGAAGAAGAGAGGAGGATGTGATGGACCGAAAGAAGATTACTAGCTCAAAGGATGTATTTGAGGTGTTTCAGCCTAATATGGCAGATTCTCAATATGAGGAATTCTGGATTTTATTGCTAAATAGAGCCAATAAAATTATTGGGAAATATCAAGTAAGCCAGGGAGGAGTATCGGGAACAATTGCTGACCCAAAGCGTATCTTTAATCTTGCACTAAGCAATTTGGCATCAGGAATTATACTTTGTCACAATCATCCTAGCGGAAATATAAAACCCTCAGAACAAGATATTAAACTTACCAATAAAATTGCGTCAGGCGCTAAATATATGGACATAAACTTATTGGATCATATAATACTTGGAGATGAAAATTATTATAGCTTTGCTGATGATAATAAACTTGGAAGTTGAGC
>JAOZKO010000241.1 GCA_029935325.1 Bacteroidales bacterium | reverse complement strand
CGTTAATTGCAAATAGACAAGAAACACAAACGCTTCCTCCCAAAAAGGCCTCCCATTGCCCGCTTGAGTTTCTGGCCTCCCCACTATTCAGCGGCGAGTTCATACATTCTTTAAAATAATTTTGTTGATTTTCATTCAATTAATTGACAATAAATATTTTTGCAAAAGTATGAGTTTGCCCTGCATGGTATTGCGGAAGGAATTATCGGACTTCTCTTAAATACACATCATAAAACAAAGTAGCCTTTGGTGGGATTTTATCGTCATCTCCCAATAATCCATAGGCTAGGTATGATGGTACTACTATTTTTGCCTTATCTCCTACTTTTAATAGTTTTACAGCTTCTTGCAATCCACTAGGTTCTTCAGCCTTGTCAACTACAAAAATTTTTGGACCTAGAGTTTTACTACTGTATAATACTTCACCTCTAATAAGGCTTACTTCATATTCCAATACAACGCTAACTCCTGAGTACGGCTGATGTCCTGCACCACTCTGATAAACATAATATCTTAGACCTGTACTTGTTCGTTCAAAATCCCAGTTTCTACGCTCTAGATAATCATCAATTTGCCTGTCTTCAACTGCAATATTTGACTTATTAATTTGGACTAAAACTTCTTCGAGAATATCTTTATCTATTTTATTTTTCTCTTTAGTTTCACTATCATCGCAAGAGGCAATAAAAAGTCCAAAAACCAATAATATATAGAACGACAGTTTTAGCATGGGATTTCTAAATTAGTAATTAGCTCCTCTAGTTTCTGCTCTGTTTTCTCAAGAGAAAGAAATGACTTCCCTCCTGCCGCATTATGATGACCTCCGCCTTCAAAGTATTTACGAGCAAAAGCATTTACGTCATAAGTTCCTTTTGATCGAAAGGAAATTTTGATTTTATCTCCCTTTTCTGTTAAAAGCGCGGCAAAACAAATTCCCTGAATCGATAAGGCATAATTTACAATCCCCTCTGTTAATCCTTCACCATTGCCATAACGGGTCAAATCCTCAGCACTTAGCGAAATATAAGCTGCATTCTGCTTTGGAAACACTCTTAACCTTTCGCTAATACTATAACCTAAAGCCCTAATCCTATCAATGGAATTATTATTATAAATTAGGTCATGAGTTTTCTTAACCTCCACTCCATAACGGATTAATTCCGCCGCTGTTTCAAATGTTTCGGGCTGATTGCAATTATAGGCAAACGAGCCTGTATCAGTCATTAAGCCTACGAAAATATTTGTAGCTATTTCTTTATTAATATACTTCTTATAATTTGATGCTCTTAAAATATCAAATAACAATTCGCTGGTAGAAGACTTTTTAGGAAATGAAAACATTAAATCGAAATAATCCTCATCAGGAAAAAGGTGATGGTCGATAAGTACTTTCTTGGCTTTTGTTTCCATCATCGATTTCTCAATATTTGAGGTACGATGAGGAGCATTAAAATCCATTGCAAAAATCAAATCAGCATTTTCTACTAATCTTTGCACCTTTCTTCCTTCCCTATCATGGACAATAACTGTATCAATATTATGCATCCATTGTATAAAATCGGGAATGGGATTAGGGCAAACTACCTGAGCCTTTTTTCCCATTTGTACTAATACATTATGTAAAGCCAAAGCCGAACCAACCGTATCTGCATCAGGGTTTGCATGGGTAATTAGTGTAATGTCATTTGCTTCCTCCACCAATTTTTCCAACTGCACTATTTGATCTTTTGTAAATGTCATATTGATATTTGTAGTTTCCTTCAAGAATTTATTTAAGAGCGCAAAGATATGTTTTTTATGGGTTGATTTGTGTTTTGTGTTATGTGTTGGTGTGTTTTGTGTTTGTTGTTTTGTAGCTCCTCAACTTCTCAAGCTCTCAATTTCACAATTTCATCACGCTTCCTGCCCTAAAGTGAAGGCTTCGCTCAATTGTTTAGCGGTCATAGCGAAGGCTTCACTTGCCATGAATAAACCTCAAGACTAATCAACCAATCCTCAGGATAATCTATTTGCAATTTCTGATATATTTTTTGCAATTGCACATCATTTCTTCCTTCTTGCTTGATATCGTTAACAGACTTATAATAATGCTTCAGTTGTATATTTAATATAATTGTTGGCAAATTCATTATCAATTTCCGCAATAGCGCAAAACAGAAATAAGTGAGATGCACTTATAATCTGATCTTGATTATCAATAGTTTGTTGAGTTTTTGTTTCTCGCAAAGACGCCAAGACGCAAAGTGTTGATTTTGTGATTATTATATATTATTGCACAAAACCGTAATCGCCTGACTGTGTGATTTATATAAAACATTAACGGAGTATTGGATTATACGACAAAGGAAATAATTTTCTCTATACGCTATATCCACTTGATTGCAATCTATAATTAGATATACAAAAGAGAAAATGGATAGAGTGAGTATTCCACAAATTTAGTCATAATAAATCTGCATGATTCTGTATATGATAAACATTAAGGAATCAGATAGGATATTCTTCAATATCTAATTTTTGCAACTGATTTTTATAAAAGATATATTAGCCTCGCAAATTATAAATTATTACACAGTGTTTTTTTCAATTCCATTGAAAGCCTACTTCGTATCAATCTTTTTACTTGCATTTTAAAACACACTCTTTGATTCTATCAATAATTTACATACTTTTGATACATCAATATTCTGAGCAATTAGTTTTCAAAACTTAGGCATAAAACAACTGCCAAATCCAATTATATGTTTAATTATTATCACAAATAACACTTAGCTATGAATAAAGCAGTCAAAGTAAAAGGTAAAATTCTCAATTCAATATTGATTATCCTTTTTACTATAATAACATTTCAAATAAGTGCACAAAACAACACCAAGTATATTAAAGTAGGTGTTTTTGATAAATATGGTATTTGTCCTTATTGTGTACTCGATATTATAGAATCCTTAAAAATAGATTCAGGTATTAAGGCAAAAAGAGTGAGTGCTGCTGAGATTATGAATGGAGCTCTAGATAGTTTAGACGTATTTATTTTTCCTGGGGGCAGTGGTAGAATTGAGTTGGCTAATTTAGGAGAACAAGGGCAGCAAAGAATTATCGACTTTGTAAAAATACAGGGCAAAGCTGTTATTGGTATTTGCGCAGGGGCTTATGCACTAACAGAAACACCCAATTATCCTTCCCTATCGCTAAGTGCTGGTGAAGCCATTGATATTGAACATGACAATAGAGGTCATGGTCTTGTTAAATTCTCATTAACAGAATTAGGAAAGGATTATTTCCCTGAGTTAAAAGATCGAGAAATTAGTTATATGCAATACTATGAAGGACCAGTTCTACAGCCTGCCAAAAAGTCCAAATACAAATACAATGAACTGGCAATAATGAAAAGTGATGTGCATACCGTCAAAACAGCTCCGGCTGGCATGACTATGAATCGCCCTTTTATTATCATTACACAAGTGGAGAGGGGCAAAACAGCCTCAATAGTTGGTCACCCAGAATGTACTGCCGGAATGCGCTGGATGGTTCCCAGAATGGTTAGGGTAGTTAGTAATAACGAATTAATAAGTTATAAGAAGCATATTGTAAAACCTGAACTTTACAAACAAGAAATCCTATTTACATCTGAGCAAATTGCAAAAATGAAGGAAGCACAAAATAATCTATTGAAATCAAAGGAAGAAAAGCTTAAAGCTATGAGGGATATTGTAGATATGTCGGCTTGGTTAGGCAAAAGATGGATTCCACCAATGATAAGAGATAAGGATTTTGAGGTCAGGCTATTGGCTGCAAAGCTCATTGTAGAATTGGAAAGAACTGAGGCAATAATAGATATTGAAGCAGCTATAGAGAACGAAGAAGAGCCTAATAACAAAGTTCTGTTACAGGAGCAATTACTATTATTGAAGAATATAATTGGGGAATAAAATTAAGGATAAATAAAAATGACCATAAAAGAAATTTACCAAAACAAGGAGCTACCGGAGCTAATTAAGATTCTTGAGAAGCCAAGTGGTTATACTAAGGAATGTGTAATGGTTGTATTTAAGACTCGTGATATAAATACCGAAGAAGCTAAGCAATTAGCAATAGAACCCATAAAAAAAATGCAACCTACTTTGACTTCTTAACAAATTTTGTAAGAATTACAATATGCTGCCCTTCTACTTTTCCTTCAATCTGCTCATGATTATCAGCAACTAGTGAAATTCTTCTTACCGCTGTTCCCCTTTTGGCTGTAATGCTAGTTCCTTTAACATCTATGCTCTTTGTAAGAGTAACAGTATCGCCATGCTCTAATAATGCACCATTGCAATCAGTATGCTTTGGGATATCGATTTGGTCAGCACCTTCTCCGGTTGCTTTGGCCCAAGCTAAAGTTTCCTCTTCCAGATACATCATATCTAATAAATCTTTTGGCCAGCCTTCTGCAAACAATCTATTGAGCATACGCCATGCCATTACTTGTACTGCTGGCACTTCGCTCCACATACTATCATTTAAACACCGCCAATGATTTGGCTGAGTACTTTCTGGGTTTTCAATCTGGTCAACACAAGTCTTGCATAAGTGAAGCTTCTCACTAACTCCTATTCCTGTTTGAGGCAATACATCGTAAATAAGTAAACTTCCATTAGCTCCACATAATTCACAATTTGAACTACTTCTAGCTAATAATTCCTTTTCTAAACTCATAATACATGGGGGATTGAAATAATTACTGCTAATTA
>JAOZKO010000037.1:2532-14601 GCA_029935325.1 Bacteroidales bacterium | reverse complement strand
CTATATAGATTTTATTTACTTTTATCGTATTAAATCATTGTCAAATTATTTTTATGAAAATAATGATAAAAACAAGTTATTTTTTACGGATTATTATCTTCTTATCATTCATAGTTCCAGTAGTTTCTGTGGCTCAAAGCAGTGTAAAACAACGCAAGGATAATTTATATGCTGACATAGTAGTTTTGGAGCTAAATCCTGAGAGACTATTCCTTAAGGAGAAAAACAAACAACATGATCTTGATAGTATAAAGGTTTATTATAACGAAATTGTTGATGATTATGGTTTAAGAAAGGATGCGCTAAATAAAGCTCAGAATATTGCTTGGCTTTACGAAATTAGCCTTTTGGAAATAATGCTAAATAAAATGAATTTGTCAATAGTATCCATGGAGTCAGCGC
Source organism: Bacteroidales bacterium (assembly GCA_029935325.1). GTDB lineage: Bacteria > Bacteroidota > Bacteroidia > Bacteroidales > UBA1556 > UBA6267. Next base: position 14,199 of record JAOZKO010000037.1, on the reverse strand, counting down.
TTGAGCATTGTGATAAGTATAGAAATCCCCAGCCATATAAAACTCTGAAAATGAATTTAGGCAATGCCTATCGCATGGTGGGAAAAAAGGCCAAATCAAATGAAATAATTCTTGAAGCTCTAGAACTGCCTTTACTGCAGGAAGATACTGTCAATTATTTATACTATATGGGACTTGTATCCGAGAATTATGAGATACTAGGAGAGTTTGAAAATGCTTTGGATTATGCTATGAAGCTTTATAATATCCATTTGGAGGAGAATAATTTAAGGCGAGCTTCCTACTGCCTTATTCAAATGGGGCGCATAGCCTCGTACCTAGAGAGTGATACTACTTATTTTGAGTATTTTCATAAGGCAAATAGCATGGCGGAGCAATCTGGTGAACGCCAACGAATTGGCAATAACCTTTCAAATACTGGATTAGCATATCAAAGTGAGGGATATTATAATATTGCGCTTAAGTACCTTCTTGAAGCAAGGACATATTCTGATGCATACCAGCCATATGGCAAAGTATATAATTTACTCGGCCTAAGCTCTGTATATTTTTACCTCGATAGTATTCCTAAATCTTTTTATTTTGCGAAACAATCCTTGAAAATCGCTAATGAAATTGATGCCTATACATGGATTTATGAATCCAGCAAAAGACTTGCCTCATGTTATGAGAAATTAGAAAACTATGATTCTAGTGCCTATTATTTACTTGATGCTATTGTAATAATAAAAAAACTTGGCTACAAAAACCATTTGTCGGGAGTTTATAAGCATCTTTCAGAATTATACGTTCTGCAAGGCGACTATTCAAATGCTGTTTTATATCTTGATTCTTCATATCGTGATTATATTAAAGGAGTTAACGATAAGAATGAAGATAAATTGGCAGAGTATAGAGTAGAGTCCGATTACTTTATTCATAAGTCAGAGATTACTGATTTGATTTTGAAAAATAAATTGGAAAAAGAAAAAAGCAAAAGGCTGAGAGTAATGATTATTGCAGTAGTCGTAGTTTTATTATTGACTATTTATTTTACTATTCTAATCCGCAGGCGACTCAGGCAATTAAGGGAGTCCTATGTGAGTTTGGTAAAGAAGAATATCGAACTTGATAAATTAAACTTAAAACTCAACGAATGCGAAATTAAGCCCGAGAAGAAAACAAATCATGAGAGTAATAAGAATGAGGAAGCAATTATTAAAAAGCTAAAAGAGCTTCTGTATAGGGACGAAGTATTTACAAATCCTGATTTATCATTAAAACTTTTAGCTGGCGAATTACTAACAAATACCTCCTATTTATCGGCAGCAGTCAATTCACATTTTCATTGCAATTTACCAAGCTTGATAAATAAAAGCAGAATTGACAAAGCCAGAAAGATGCTAGTTTCCAGCGAGTTTAATCATTATAGCATGGAGGGAATTGCCACCGAAGTTGGATTCAAATCCCGCTCTAGTTTCTATCATGCCTTCAAAACTGTCACCGGTCTAAGCCCTAGTTTATATATTGAGAATTACAAAATTGCCATTGAATCTTGATTTTTTTAATTATTTTATTTGGGCGTTACCCCTGTGAAAAAACAGGGGTCGGGCTATCCGCTATATCTCTGGTTTTGAAAAAAAAACCAGAGGATGCCGCTACTATCCCTAACGCTTGCCTAAGCACAGCAGACAGCTAGACAAGTCATACGATGACTTCGAGTCATCGTATGACTATGCGTAAAACTCAAAGCCCGTAATGTATTTAAGATTTAAGAGTGCGATTTAAGAATTAAAAGGAGCTTCGCTTTCCAGCAACAACAAACACAAAACACACCAACACATAAACACATTTAAGAGTACGATTTAAGTTCACCTACGCTAAAGCTTTGGTGAATGAAAAGGGGCTTTGCTCAAAGTGAATATTCTAAGTTCTTGGAAAATCCTCCTTGGCGAAGGAGGACCCCATCTTTTCAAATGAGCTATTTATTTTTCAGATTAATATTTACATTATTTACAAAGCTATTGCCCATTGCGTAAAGCCCAGACCCTGAATGGGTCGGATAATAATAGCCATGGGTGGAGCCCATGGATATTATAAGTAGGCTATTGGTTTTGGCATATATTTTTGCTTTTTTTCAGCAAAAATTATGACAAAACATAATTAGAAATGCTAGCTTGGAAGACCCCTGGTTTTTTTTCAGATCAGTATTTCTCAATAAAAAACTCACCGCATTTTAAAAACACGATGAGTCTTTTAGCTTAGCTAAAGTCATACGATAACTTTGAGTCATCGTATGACTAGCTTATAAACCAACAATAACCTAGGAAGCTTTCCCACTAATCATCATAAATTCATTAACCTTTACCTCGGTAGTATAACGCTTCTTACCTTCTTTATCTTCCCACTGATTATAAGTAAGCTGACCTTCAACACATATTTCCATGCCTTTTTTAAAATACTTATCTACAGTATTTACACCTGCTCCCCATACAATAAGGCGATGCCATTCTGTGGATTCTACCTTTTCACCCGCTTTGTTTTTATAAGAACTATCTGTGGCCAAATTCAAAACTGCTTTATTGTTTCCACTGTCGAATTTAATAATTTCAGGATCTTGTCCTAAGCGTCCGATTAACTTAACTGAATTGCGTAAATTTTTCATAATAATTATATTTAAAGATTTATATTTAATTTAATTGTTTGATGCCATTCACCATTACTGTGATTTGACGATGCAAAACTACTTCAAGCCATTCCGCTGACTCGGTTAATAAACAATTGCTTGCGTTTAGCATTCGTTTACTGTCGCTTGTTGTCGTATAATGTATTCAATGTTCGCTCTTTACGTTAATCATGGAGTTTATTAGTAAATATGTAATTATTGCCCATTTCTGCTTATATCTAGTTATAAGAGTTTATATAATGTTCTAAGTAATAATACTTCGTTGAGTTTTTGTTTCTCGCAAAGACGCCAAGATGTAAAGTGTTGATATTGTGAATATTATACATTATTGCATAAAGTCGTAATCGCCTGACTGTGTGATTTATATAAAACATTAACGGAGTATTACTAAGTAGAAGAGCTCATAAATAGTTAAATATATATTTTTCTAATTTGGGCTAAAGCCCGTTGAGAATCAACATTATTAGGCGGGGCATTAATGCCCCGCCTAATAAAATTTCATATGTGGGCTTTAGCCCAAAATTAAGAACAAATAATTATTGAGAAAATCAGATTTAGTATAAAATATTTTTTGTCATGTACTTTGCCCAATGTTATAAAATTGTTATTATTTCAGGATAATAGTAATGTGCATTATGTAAATACATAGCTTTGCAAATATCTTTTATAAATACAAATAATAGCTATGAAAGAAGCTTCGGACTATAAAATATTATTGGTAGATGATGAGCCAGATATTATTGAATTTCTGAGTTATAATCTACGAAAGGAGGGTTTTCAGGTTTTTACTGCTAAGGATGGTATTTCTGCAGTAAAGGAAGCAAAAAGAGTAATCCCACATCTTATTATTTTGGATGTAATGATGCCAAATATGGATGGAATAGAAGCTTGTGAAGAAATGAATAAAATTGATGAACTAAAAAACTCTATCAAAGTATTTCTTACTGCTCGCTCCGAAGATTATAGTCAGATAGCAGGCTTTGAAGCAGGTGCTGATGATTATGTGACAAAACCTATAAAACCAAAAGTGCTGGTAAGTAGAGTAAAAGCGCTTTTAAGGCGAATAGAAATATCTAAGGGAGAAGATAAAGCATTAAACGAAAACATTAGCACTTTCAAGAACTTGATAATTGACTCGGAGCGACATATTGTTATTCGACATAATAAAGAGGTTCTTTTGCCACGAAAGGAGTTTAAGCTATTATTACTACTAACATCAAAGCCTGGTAAGGTCTTTAGTCGTGAAGAAATTCTTAATAAAGTATGGGGAACTGATGTGGTTGTTGGTGATAGGACTATTGATGTGCATATTCGTAAACTTCGAGATAAATTAGATTTAAAACGAATAAAGACAATTAAAGGTGTAGGATATAAATTCAACGATAAGAATGAGCAGCAAATCTAATTCTCAAAAAGTTTCATTAGTAACCACGCTTACTCTTATAGCAGTAAGTATTGTTATCTTTATTATTTTTAGCCTAATGCATAAGCAAATGGGTATAGCAGCCTATGTTTTAGGTTTTATAACCTTTGCTGTATTTTCGTATTTTATTATATACCAAACTATTGAGTCGTTTATTTATCGTAAGATAAAACTTATTTATAAGAATATTCATAGACTTAAAAGAGGAAAAAATTTGAATAATAACGAACTACAAGGTCGTAGCGATATGCTTGAGGATGTAAACAAGGAGGTTATAGAATGGGCAAAAATGCATACTGACGAAATAAGCCAACTGAAAACATTAGAAAAGTATAGGCGCAATTTTGTTGGCAATGTTTCTCATGAACTTAAAACTCCAATTTTCAATATCCAAGGATATATTTCAACATTACTTGATGGTGGCATTCACGACGATAGCATAAATATAAAATATCTTGAGAAAACCTCGAAGAGTGTTGATAGAATGATAAATATGGTTAGTGATTTGGAAACTATTTCTGCGCTAGAATCAGGAGTAATAGAATTGCAGCCTGTTAAAATTAATATTGTTGACCTAGCAAAGGAGGTAATCGATTTCTTAGAAGTAAAGGCTAGCAAGAAAAACATAGAACTCTTTCTGGCAAAGGGAAACGATCAGGATCCTATCTTTGTATCGGCTGACAAAGAGCGCATTAGGCAAGTCTTTATTAACCTTATTGATAATGCAATAAAATATATAGGAGAAATTCCTAATCCATATATAAAAATTAGTTTTTACGATATGGACAAACATATTCTTGTGGAAATAAGCGATAAGGGAATGGGTATTGCTATGGATAAAATTCCATTTATTTTTGATAGATTTTATCGTGTTGATAAAGCACGATCAAGCGACCAAGGAGGAACAGGATTAGGACTTGCAATTGTAAAGCATATACTTGAAGCTCATAAACAAACAATCAACGTAAGAAGCAGCATAGGCATTGGTACAACTTTTTCGTTTACTATTAATAAAGCTTAATGTTGTTTATTAATAGACGGTCAGGAATGACCATATTACTTGAATGACCATATTACTTTTATTTCTTCAAAAACTTAAGTGTTCTTTGATCTGTACACTGCTTAAGAATCAGAAAATAAATTCCGGAACTTAATTCGCTAACATTTAACTCAATAATTGGTTCGCTAGCTAAATCTAATCTGAGAACTTCTTTGCCATAGGCATCAATTACACTAGCCTCTATTATATGATTTCTTGAATTTATAATCCAGAGTCTATCATCAGTAGGATTTGGAAAAATACGTATACCACTCAAACTATTCTCTTCATCAATTCCTAAGCATTGTGAAAGGCTAATTTCTATAGTATCAGCATAGCTACAATTATTTGAATCACTTACCTGAACAATGATATTTGATCCAAATTGGTGGACATATGCGCTATCTACCAATAATGTGGCTGTAGTACCTCCGTTGCTCCATTGATAGGATTGGAAATTACCTGGAGAAAGTAGAATATTATGATATTCACAAATTATACTATCAGTGCCTAAGCTTGGTTGAGGGAGTGCATTAACTTCCAAATTAACACTTGGTGATTGACTAACAGAACATAAATTTAGCTGAGCAGAATAAGAATAATCTCCACTTTGATTTACATAAATAACAGAACTGCTAACACTACCCATGGGCAATCCATTATGCATCCATATATATGAACTAAAATTAGTATCTGCATTTAACATTGCGCTATCACCCATGCAAATATCTAGGCTATCGCTTACGTTAGGTTGCTCAGGGCTTACACAAACATAATAATGTGCTGACCAACCGTTATCTACCACTCCGCCATCAGCTGTAAATTGAATAAACATTTTGCCAGAACTTGCAGTCGCATTCGGAGGCATATTATTTCCAGAATAACTGCCTAAAAGTTGAGCTTGTGCATTATCACCATCATATATATTTACAAAATCGTATGCAGCTTCAGTTTGAAATATGTCAAATTCTAATATAATTGGCCTGCTTAGGCTATCCGTAATTTTCCAACTACAGTTTGTATTATTAGCATATAAATTATTTCCACTGCCATCAGTAATATTTCCTGTCGTGGCAGTATATGTTGTTAATCCTTGACAATATTCGCTTTGATAAGAAAGAAAGAAACCTGCAGCTGTATCAATAGAATTAGAAATAAATTGCACAAAAACATTACCAGAAGGTGAAGACATGATTGTGGGCATACTACCTATGCCATAAGATGCTATAAGATTTGCTTGAGCACTCATGCCATCGTATAAATAAAGGCTATCTCCTGTCGCTAAATCCATATTGCTAATATTTAAAAGTAATGAACTTGCATTGGGAGGAGTAATCAGCCAAGAGCAATTGCTATTGTTTTGGTAAAAACTAGAGTAACTACCGTCAGATAAATACCCAGAAACGGCTGTTAGTGTATCAGTAGCACCAGAACAAACTTTAGGAATACCAGGTTTCATACCTAGTACTGCTCCACAATAATTTGAAAAGTTCATTCCCCCAGGGTTCAAATTTGCCAAAGTATAATAACCATTATGCGAACCAGACCATCCCCAATTAAAATGGAAATAATCTCCAGCTTGGTAACCATCGCAGACAAATGCGTGACCACCACTCCCGCTTCCATCATAATATACTGGTCTTAATGAATCTATTTCAGCACGAATCATATTGTCCCAAATAGAATCCGCAAAATTATTTTTTTGATAAAGATATAGTCCGTCATCATAATTAAAAAAGCTAACAAAAGCTCTAGCGGCATCATCAGAATAAGCTCCTGAGCTACCAGGGCTATACATCATTTCCACAGCAATTCCACAATGACTCATTAGCTGAGCAACTGCTGCTACTTCTGCTGAGGTTGAACTTGAATTTAGGGTGTCTGCCATCAGATTCCATGGATAATTAGTGATGCCGTAATTTGCAGTAATTAATCCATAATTGGAGTAATAACTATGACTTCCACTTCCTATATTTGGGAAATTATGATAATTCATAACCTGTGCCATGGCGGTTGCTACACACCCAGTAACCACATGACCACATGGCCCTCCTGCTGCAGTTGGGGTAGAATCATTATAAAAACAACCCTGCGACCAAATAGTAGTTAATAAAGGCCCAATACTTGAAGCCGTTCCTTTGCTACTTAAAGATTTTGAATACTTAGCCCATTGAGCTTGAATTTCTTTGGTGCTAGGAATTTGGTTTTGTATAATATAATAGAGTTGTTTTGAATATTCTTCAATTTGATATTTATAAGCTGCCTGCTCATTATTAACACCGTTATAAGTACCGCTTTCAACAAAAGCGACAACAGCTTTGGCTCTATCGTCAGCTGAGACTATAACATAGCCCTCATTATTAGCAAAATTTATAGCATAAAGTACATTTATGTTATTATTAGTAATTGCAATAATATTATCCACAGTTAGCGTTTGCGACGAAGCAGAACGTTCAGACATGAAATTAAGTGCAATTTGTGATGCTAAGGACGGTGTTACTTCTTTTGTCCAGCCATATTGAAATGTCAACAAAATCAGTAGTATTAGATATATTTTCTTCATGCAATTATACTTTATAATAGGTCAAATCAATTTGTATAATTTAATAGATTCATTTATTGCAAAAAAGTTGCATTGAATAACCATATAAAAACTACTCTCAATCATAAAATTTGAATAGAAAAGGTATAATAATACCAAATTTGATATTTTCTATTGCTTTACAAATCTCAAAGTATAAGAATCAAGCTCTCCTTCAATTTTCAAGAAATAAACTCCATTAGGTAAATCTGAAACAGATAAACTAATTAATGATTCATTTATAAGATTATCATAACTATAGTCCCTAACTTTTTTACCTAATACATTATAGATATCCAAAGTCAACTTTTTCGAATTATTATCGAATAATTTAATATTCAAAATATCCTTACTTGGATTAGGATATAATACTGGTTTTTGAGAATCAGCAATTTCTTCAATAGAAACAGAACTATTGGCATAATATGTTGCGCTCCATCCTTTGGCGTTGGCAGCGGCATTTGATTGAAAAACCACTAACATATTTCCCTGTGTTGAAGCCACCGAAGTAGGAGGGTTGCTACTAGTATAATTTCCTAGAATTGGTGATGAAGTAGTAGTTCCGTTATAAACAATAACTCTGTCGCCAAGACCTAGGTCGAAACGGTGAAAAACCAAGCCGACTTTTGAAGCTCCTGTTGGACGCAATAACCATTTACAATAGGTATTATTGTAGTAGTCATTATACAGTCCACTACCATCTTCAAAAGACTGGGTTTGTGAGTTAAGGAGTTTCATTCCTCCACAAAAATTGCTAGGAGTAACATTGGTCCATGTGGCCTTCCATCCGGATTTTGTAATAGAACTATTAGTAGTAAAAGTAATTAGCATTTGGCCACTATTTGCTATTATCATTCCTGGATTTGTATTGCCAGATAAGGTGGCAATAAGCGGAGATGAAGTTGAACTGCCATTATAAATTTTTACCACATCATTAACTGATTCGGTATTAAATTCAGTGAAATTAAGAACCACCTCAGTAGCGCCAATTGGAGAAATCAACCATTCGCAATTTCTATTGTTAGGGTAATTATTAAAAGAACTTCCATCATCAAACGAACCGTTAACTGTAGTGTATGTAGTATTACTACTACAACCACTAGTAAGTGGGTGCATATTTAATAATGCCGATTGATCGTCATTAAAATTAGAACCACCTGTTACTAGGTTATTCAATTGAAAATAACCATCATTACTTCCTCCCCAGCCCCAATTCATATGAAACATTGTTGCGCTTTGGTATCCATCGCATACCCACGCATGTCCAAAACCTACAGCAAGATCAGTTCCAGAGTATAAAATTGGATAACTATTGTCTAAGCTTTCTCTCACAAGAGCCATCCAATTTATAATTGAATAATCATCTTTAAATTGCTCAGTAGCTTCTATGTCATACTTAAAATAGTCTTTCATGGCATTTAAAGCATAAGTGGTATTTGAGCCCGATCCATTTGGTCCGTAATTCATATCTACGCTTATTCCACAATGCGACATAAGTGTACCAACTGCCTGACGTTGTGCGAGAGGCGTTGAACTACTTAGCGAATTTGGCATGCTAGAATAATTATAAGTGGTGGCTCCAAAATTTGCACTTAAAGTTCCGTAAGATGGATGAGTATAGCTATAACTACCAATTCCACTATTAGGATAATTATGATATTTCATAATCTGAGCCATACTAGTGGCAACACAACCTGTGAGTGTACGATTGCAATAACCACTATAATCTTGTGGGCAATACATATTATAATAGCAACCCTGATCCCATGTGGTAGTTAATAGGGGAGAAACATTTGCTATTCCCTTGGTTGTATTTGCATTTTTAAACTGATTCCATTGTGAATTAGCATCAGCTGTTTGTTCCATTTTTTCAGCACGTGCATATTGTATTTGCCTTTGCAGCTGATTTATAAAATATATGGCTGCTTTATTGCTCTCGTTTTCCGTATAATTTGACTTGAAAGAGTAAGCCAATACAGGTAAAACTACATCATCAGCAGAGATTATTATCCAGCCTTTTTGATTCTTAGTATTAAATACATAATAGTCGGCAGTACCTTGTGTTGTAACTGTTAGCGACAAAACTAAATTAATATCTGTGATAGGAGTTTCATTTGCAGCATTATAATTTTCAATAAAATAAGCTTTAGCAAATGACATTGCATGCTTTGGTTTTACCTCTTTTGAAAAACCACTAAAATAAGAAAATAGCCCTAAAGCTACTATAAGTAGAAATTTGTGCATTGTGAATATATTAAGTTTCGCATAACATAAAACCCATTGTAGGTAGGGTTTATCTGATTGGCGGCAAAAGTAATGTAAATTTCTTTGGGTTTATTGCTATTTTACTACTAATTATGGTTGTATTTCCATAGAAAATCAAACTTAAAAATCATGACTAAAATCATTTTTAAACGACTGTATATACTTTGAATTTAGTATCTTTGCAACGCTATTTTAATTTAATCTAAATAAGAAATATAATGGCAAAAGACGAAAAAGAAATCATTGGAGATGTTACGAACTCCGATTATAAATATGGCTTTATTACTGATATTGAGACCGAAACAATTGACAAAGGTCTTAACGAAGATGTAGTGCGCCTAATATCTGCCAAAAAGGAAGAACCTGAATGGCTCCTCGAATACCGCTTAAAGTCATATCGAAAATGGCTTACAATGGAGATGCCTGATTGGGCTCACCTAAAAATAGAACCTATAGATTTTCAAGATATAATTTACTATGCCGCACCAAAAAAGAAGAAAGAACTAGAAAGCCTTGATGAGGTTGATCCTGAACTTTTAGATACTTTTAATAAATTAGGAATAAGCCTTAAAGAGCAAAAAATGCTTTCTGGTGTTGCGGTGGATGCCGTAATTGATAGTGTATCAGTAAAGACAACTTTTACAGACACACTTGCTAAAAAAGGAATTATTTTTATGTCCTTTAGCGAAGCAGTGCAAAAATATCCTGATTTGGTAAAGAAATATCTTGGTAGCGTAGTTCCTGCTAGCGACAATTATTTTGCAGCATTAAACTCTGCTGTTTTCAGCGATGGCTCCTTTTGCTATATTCCTAAGGGAGTGCGCTCACCAGTGGAATTGAGTACTTATTTCAGGATAAATGCAGCAAATACTGGACAATTTGAGCGTACGTTGATTGTGGCTGATGAAGGTTCATACGTAAGTTATTTGGAAGGATGTACAGCGCCACAACGTGATGAGAACCAATTGCATGCCGCAATAGTTGAAATTATAACCCATAAAGATGCTGAGGTGAAATATTCTACAGTGCAAAATTGGTATCCGGGAAATAAAGAGGGCCTAGGTGGTATTTATAATTTTGTAACCAAGCGAGGAATATGTGAAGGTGATCGCTCCAAAATATCGTGGACTCAAGTGGAAACAGGCTCAGCAGTTACTTGGAAATACCCTTCATGTGTACTTAAAGGCAATTATTCTGTGGGCGAGTTTTATTCTGTGGCTGTTACTAATAATTATCAGCAAGCAGATACGGGCTCTAAAATGATTCATCTAGGGAAAAACACTAAGAGTACAATTATTTCAAAAGGAATATCAGCAGGCCATAGCCATAATAGCTACCGTGGTTTGGTAAAGATGAATCCAAAGGCTGAGAATTCAAGAAATTTCTCACAATGCGATAGCTTGCTTTTAGGAGATAAATGTGGAGCACATACTTTTCCATATATCGAAACATCAAATCCATCGGCAATAGTAGAGCATGAAGCCACTACTTCAAAAATATCTGATACGCAATTATTCTATTGCCAACAGCGTGGTATTAGCAACGAAAAAGCAATTGGATTAATAGTAAATGGCTATGCCAAAGAAGTACTAAATAAGCTACCAATGGAATTTGCTGTGGAAGCACAAAAACTATTATCAATAAGCTTAGAAGGTAGCGTGGGGTAGCTTTTAGTTGGGAGTTTGGAGTGCCTA